>JAYRIK010000260.1:0-1957 GCA_041906865.1 Candidatus Auribacterota bacterium | reverse complement strand
TCCTCCTCTTCGCTATTTAGCCGTTCAAAGTTTATTGTCTGTACTTGATTGGACTTGTGCTGCTTTTGCTTCCTCAATTCCGCACTTGACTATTCTTTAAAGAAATCAATCGGTTAAAACCGATTATTTTTCCACATTTTTTATATAGAACGCATTTCATTTCGAAAAAATATTTTTGGTTTATAAAAACAGGTTTACTCCTGCTAAAACTTCTCCATTTTTGACGCAGCTATCCCTATTAGATTTTTTTGATTCATTCTTTTACTTTTTTTTATTCGGCTTTCTACTGCGTCAAAATCTGCAGATTATTCCAGGCGTAATGGTAAATATTGTAGGCAGGATGATCTCTTGAAAATCTTAAAATCGTTTGCTTTGCTTTTTTGATTACCAGCGCTGCCAGTCGCATCAGTCTAAATCTTAAAGTCTTAATTTCAACCTTCCTCATCTTCTCAGGCAGAAGATGGGTTTGGATGAGTTTCAACAAATTATGCGTCAAAACTCCTAATGAAAACCAAGCCGCATTCACCTTGAATTCATTCGAAGGAATGTGATTCATTCCACATCCATTTTTGATTTCTGCATTCGCAAACTCAATAGATCCACAGCGGGCCCGGTGGATTTGGATGATTTTATTTAGATCTGGCGAAGTATCATTGGTGACGATCACCTGGTAGCTGTATTCTCCTTCGATCAGATCCACCTGCTTTCTCTTTTTTCGTATTCCAATAAATTTTTGAGTTCTTCTCTTCTTCAATTGTTCCTGTGATGAAAAGCTCGCCACGTAAGAAAGCTCACAGTACTCCTGCTCCGTTATCACTCCATCTTTAATCAAAGACTTCCAACTTTTTTCATTCTTAGCCATGCTGAGCATATTGTCACAACGTCTGGCGGTGATGTAGTAGATCGAAGACACAGAAATCTCATCCAACCATTCCAGCTGATATGCCGCCGAATCGCTACGCAGTTTCCATTTTACTTTGGGAAACATTTGCTGGCACCTTGCAAATAAACGATCGTAACCTTCTTTTGCAGACACGTTTCCATCACGAAACTCATGGGCTAAAATCAAGCCCAACTCCGGACAAAAAACCATCATCGGCTGATAGCCTTTTTCATTATCATAAGCCCACAAGGCTTCCTGATTGTGCGAATGAGTGATCGTGCTGTCGATGTCTGCAGTCAGTACTTTTGGAGATCCTGCTAATGCGTATGCTTTTTGAATTAAAAGAGATTGAAGTTTTTCGAGTGTAAAAGAATAGCCCACTTGTCCTGAGTTTTCTTCTATCTCAGCGTTTTCAACTTTTTTATCACCAAAGTTTTTCTTTTTGGATTTTTGCTTTTTGATCGATTCTGGTCCTGAGTATTGCTTTTCTTTTTTCCTCTCAGGCACTTCTAATTTTAATCTTCTGAGATATCTTTCCAAGGTATCCACGGAAGGACAAGGATTAAAAAAACGAACAAATCCTTCTTCTTTGCACAGGTACTCCCAATCCGAAAAAGAACGTCCTCCTGAGGCTAACAGCAACACCAAGGCTTCAATGACAATCTCATCGGCATATCCTGCTTGCTTCAAGCAAAATGTTTTCATCTCCGCAATTAAGCCCAAGCGCTTGAGTGTTTCTCGAACTAAGGCAAGGCCTGCAAAAGAAGTGATGGGTGAATCTTTTTTGGAAACTTCAAGCTTGAAATGTACGGGTTTTTGATGAATGCATAGGTCTAGCATTAAGTTCTCCTTTGTCTAAAAGTGTTTGTTTTTTGGGTGAATGCTTTTAAAAACAAAAACCCCGCAAAAGCCAACGCTAATGCGGGGTAGGAGAACTTTTTTTATTTTAGGGCTGCGGAATTAAGGAGAACAAAAATAAAGTTCTTTTTATGGGCACTCTTGACAAGTACACCAAAAAATGAATAGTCATTCACTGAATGATGATTCATTTTCAGGGTCGTCCTTTGTATTAAT
>JAYRIK010000259.1:0-5805 GCA_041906865.1 Candidatus Auribacterota bacterium | reverse complement strand
CATAGAATGAAGTGCTTTGGCCGCATTTACTAAAAGATTCTCTTGTGTAAGAAGTCTTGCTTCTCCCTCATTTAAAATCACGACCTTTACTTTTCTATAAAGTTTTAATAAATCTTCTCGATGTAGTTTAATCCAGAGATTCATGGTGTCACAAGCAATTAGAAAGGGATCTTCCGCTTGGGCGAGGACTTTTTCTTGTAGATGGGGATGAATATTAGCTAAAAAGATGTGTTTTGCTTGTCTAAAATGATGCGGAAGTTGGGGATCAAACTCAGCAAACACATTGAGTTGGGTATCATGGGTGATGGCTTCATTTAAATTTTCATAGGATCCTTTCCATCGAAAGGTTTTGCCTGGCATTTTGACAAGACCATCCAGATTAATTTTAGGTCCTTTGAGTATTTTTAAATATTCATCAGGAAAATCTTCTCCGATAATACCCACAATATTCACCGGACAAAATTGACGAGCCGCAATTGAAAAATAAGTCGCCGAACCACCTAAGGCATGTTCTACTTCTCCATGCGAGGTTTTAATAGAATCTAAAGCAATAGATCCTACGACAACCACAGATTTATCTTGAGAGAGTTTTTTCATGGCATTGCTCTTTACACTCTTTAATGAGGTTTATCATGTTTTTAACTGTATTTTGAATATCCTGACTTTCTAAAATAGCACTCACCATACAAACGCCTTTTGCTCCAGCCGAAATTATTTCTTGGATGTTGGATTCTGAGATCCCACCAATCGGGAAAATCATATGAGACAAATCTTTTGTGATTTGTGAAATATTCTGAATACCTATGGGATTTGCCTGAGGCTTTGTTTTTGTTTTAAAAACAGGGCCAAAACCAATATAGTCTACAGGTTCTTTCCTAGAAGCCATCGCTTGATCATAGGAATGTGTTGAAAGCCCAATCACTGCCTGCGGACCTAGAATTTCTCTTGCCTGTAAAATGGGCATATCCTCTTGCCCTAAATGAACTCCATCTGCTTCAACTTCTTTTACCAAATGCACAAAATCATTTAGAATAAAAATAACATCGTGAGGAATAATTTTTTTTATTTGTTTGCCTAACTTTATAATATCTTCTTGAGAGGATTTTTTGTCCCTGAACTGAATCAGTTTACACCCCCCTGCAATGACTTTTTCTGTTATATAAGGTAGTTGTGCATTTGACACATATCCTGTGTCTAAAATGACATAAAGCTCTTGATTGCAAATAGGGTTTTTAATCACAGAGTTTTAATCTTCTTTAAAAGTTGTGAAGTTGATTTTTCTTTAATAAGAGGAAATATAACTACCTTTCCTCCTCTTTGCTTAACAAAAGAAGCTCCAACGATGGTGTTCATTTGATAATCACCACCCTTAACTAAAATATTGGGTTCTAACTTTTGAATAATCTTTTCAGGTGTAGATTCGTTAAAAGATGTTACATAATCAACCATGTTCAGGCTCGCTATCATTTCACATCTTTCTTGTAATGGAACAATCGGTCTTTCTTTTCCTTTTAGGGAGCGTGTAGAAGCATCTGTATTGACAGCAACGATAAGAATATCCCCTAATTTTTTTGCTTTTTTCAGCAACCGAATATGTCCAACATGCAAAAGATCAAAGCACCCATTGGTAAAAACAATTCTTTGCCCTTTTCTTTGTAGGGATTTAATTCTGCGAGTTAAACGTAAAGGAGAAATAATTTTAGGATCACGCATTTGTTTGATCCAAAAACTGTTTTTCAATGAGATCGCAAACAATATGAATAGCTAAAAGATGAGATTCTTGAATGCGAGCAACTTCTTGTGATGGAATTTCAAGGCAAAGATCACTTGACTGAGATAATGGATTAGGTCCTTGGCCTGTGAGCCCAATGGTAGTAAGCCCTAATTTTTTAGCAACTAAAACAGCTTCTAAAATACTTTTTGCCTTCCCGCTTGTGGATATAGCTAAAAGTACATCCTCTTTTTTCCCTAGAGCTTCGACTTGTTTTTTAAAAACTTGATCATAGGTAAAATCATTGGCAATACTGGTAAGAATGGAAGTGTCTGTAGTTAAGGCAATGGCAGCAATAGGGCAACGATTGATTTTATAGCGATTAACAAGTTCCGCTGCTGTATGCTGGGCGTCTGCAGCACTCCCTCCATTACCACAAATGAGTAGTTTGCCGCCATTTTTTAAGCTTTTGATAATGGCTGTTGAAATTTCGAGAATCTTAGAAGTGTATTTTTTGTCACACAGTTTTTCTTTGACAGAAATACTCTCTTCAATTGCATCTTGAATTTCTTGAACAGAAATCTTCATTTCTAAAAGAAAATCTTTGCAACTTCATAGAGGTCAAGATCTGCAGTTCTAAGTTTGCTGACAGCTTGACTTAAATCAACAGCAACGACCTTTGTTCCATGCAAAGAAACCATTTTTCCAAACTCTTTATTTTTTACGAGTTCCACTGCTTTTATACCAAATCTTGTTCCAAGCACTCGATCAAACGCGGTTGGAGAACCTCCTCTTTGAAGGTGTCCAAGAATAGTCATACGAGTTTCAAACCCTGTTCTTTTCTCAATTTCATGAGCTAAGAAATTTCCAATCCCTCCTAACTTGACATGTCCAAACTGATCAAGCTCTTTATCTTTTGTAATAAAATCTTTGCCTAATTTTGCCCCTTCAGCGATAGCTACAATACTAAAATTTCTACCGCTTTTATGGCGTTTACGAATGACTTCGCATATTTCATCTACGCTTGTTTCAACTTCGGGTATAACGATAACATCCGCTCCTCCTGCAATACCTGCATGAAGCGCAATCCAGCCTGCATGGCGTCCCATAAGTTCGACTACCATTACACGATTATGAGAAGCAGCTGTGGTGTGAAGGCGATCTAAGGCCTCCATGGCAATATTAACGGCTGTGTCAAAACCAAAAGTGCAATCTGTTCCATCAAGGTCATTGTCAATGGTTTTAGGAATTGCAACCGTGGGAAGTTTCTCTTGTTGATAAAGTTTTTGAGCAACGCCCAAGGTATCATCTCCTCCGATAGCAATAAGAGCGTCTAATTTGAGTTTCTTGAAATTTTCAATCACTTTTTTTACATCTTCTGGTTTTTTATAGGGGTTTGTTCTGGAAGTATTTAAAATGGTTCCTCCCATGGGAAGAATACCCGAGACAGAGTTGCGATCTAAATTTTTATAATCCCCTTCAATAATACCCGCCCAACCTCTTAAGAATCCAATGACTTCATAGTCTTCAAGCAAAGCTCTTCTGACAATCCCTCTCAATACCGGATTAAGCCCTGGACAATCTCCCCCGCCTGTTAAAACGCCTATTTTCTTTTTCATCTATTTTATCCTTTCATGTGCTTATGGTGTTTCTATGCCCTGAAAAACTTTATCTTCAAAGACTCGAGTTTTTGTTTCTTCAATTTTGGTGACATGAACCTCTACAGTAACAGATTTTTCAATTCCTAAAATGTGTTGAATTTGAGATCGAATGGTTTTTTCAATATCTTGTGCTACTTGGGTAGCTTTATACCCATTGGTTAAGCTAAGATTTAGAATAATCCTGAGCTGTTTTCCGGCTGAAGTGACAATGGGATCCACCGAGCAAATTTCAGGAAAACCCATACTTACTTTTTCGACAAATTCTTCTATCGCTGGAATTGAAAGCAAAACTCGTCCACTTGGATAAGGCAGCTTTAAGTAGCGGCTTTTCTTGTTTTCTCTGGATTTCAAAATAAAAAATTCGATTTCAAGTAACAATAGGAGAACAGCAATACCTATTAAATAATAATTCCCATGAGGTTGTGCTCTCAAAAAGTCTGCTTTTTGACTTAACCAAAGAATGGGTGCTTGGTTGATAGATAGTTGATACAAGAAAACAACCAATCCTCCCACCAAAAGATAATGCATCAATGGAACAATATATAAAAAAATGCTCATATTTCCTCTTATTTGGCGGTCATTCTATACAATTTAGTTAAATTCAGCGAGCGTTTTTTATTTCTATTTCTGACTCAATAATTCTTCAACAAATTGAGTAGAATATTGTCCTAATCTAAATTTAGGTTCGTTCAAAATTCTCTTTAAAAACGGAATGGTCGTTTTAATGCCTTCTACAGCCATTTCATCTAAAGCGCGATTCATCATTTGAATGGCTTCATTTCTATCTTTTCCATAGGCAATAATTTTTGCAATCATAGAATCATAATAAGGTGGAATCTCATAACTCTGATAAATATGGCTGTCTACCCGTATGCCATTTCCCCCAGGAAGAAAAAGTCCTGTAATTTTTCCGGGACTGGGCATAAAATTTTTCTCAGGATCCTCAGCGTTGACACGACATTCAATAGCACATCCCTGATTTTTAATATCATCTTGCCCAAATGGGAGTTTTTCACCAAAAGCAATGCGCAATTGTTGTTTAATAATATCAATGCCTGTAACCATTTCAGTTACGGGATGCTCAACTTGAACTCTTGTATTCATCTCCATAAAATAAAAATTTTCATGCTTATCAACGAGGAATTCAATGGTTCCTGCATTGCTATAGTTAACTGCTTTTGCAGCTTTAATAGCAGCTTTCCCCATTTTTGCTCTTGTGCTGGGACTTAAAGCTGTAGAAGGAGATTCTTCAATCATCTTTTGATATCTTCTTTGAACAGTACAATCTCTTTCGCCCAAATGAACTGTATTTCCATGTTGATCGGCTAGAATTTGAATTTCAACATGGCGAGGGGCTTCTACATACTTCTCAATATAAACCTCCCCTTTATCAAAAGCTGCTTCGGCTTCAGTTCTGGCAGTCATAAAAGCATTTGCAAGACTGACGTCGTTGTGGGCAATTCTCATCCCACGCCCTCCACCCCCAAAAGCCGCTTTAATAATGACGGGATAACCTATTTTTTTTGCGATGGTGAGTGCTTCATTACGATCTTTGACAGCTCCTTCACTCCCTGGAATAGTAGGCACTCCCACCTTTTTCATCATGTCTTTGGCGGCTATTTTATCTCCCATTTTTCGAATACTTTCAATGGGAGGACCAATAAATTTAATATTGCAACTTTCACAAACTTCAGCGAAGTGAGCATTTTCAGCTAAAAACCCATACCCAGGATGAATGGCTTCAACATCAGCAATCTCTGCAGCGCTGATGATACTTGGAATATGAAGATAACTATTAGAACTTTGAGCTGGTCCTACGCAAATGGCTTCGTCCGCTAAACGGACATGAGCGGAATTTGAATCTACTTGAGAATATACAGCAACTGTTCGAATGCCCATTTCTTTACACGCACGGATAATGCGTAGAGCAATTTCACCTCGATTGGCAATTAATATTTTTTCAAACATGCTTGATCCAAAATTTAGGTCAATTGAGAAGGAAGTTTATGGCGTGTTTAACTTAAATAAAGGTTGCCCGAATTCAAGAGGTTGACCATTTTCAACCAATATCTCAGAAACAATGCCTGCAGTTTCAGCTTTAATTTCATTCATGACTTTCATGGCTTCAACAATGCATACCACATCCCCCACATTAATTTGTTGTCCTACTTGAACAAAAGGCGCTGACTCTGGAGAAGGTGATGCATAAAAAGTTCCTACCATAGGAGAAACAATTTCTGAAAATTTCTTTTGCTCTTTAGCTTCTGTGGGTGTCGAAGCAACTTGGACAGGTGTTGCCATCGAAATTTGCTGAACAGAAGGCACAAACTCCCCTACAGATTTTCCGCGTTTTAAAACAATTTTAAATCCACTGCGTTCAAGTTGAAATTCTGAAATTTCATTTTCCTGCATTAACTTGATCATTTCTTGTAT
>JAYRIK010000258.1:0-5384 GCA_041906865.1 Candidatus Auribacterota bacterium | reverse complement strand
TTTTTCAAAAAGGTGAGATAGTTAAACCTTACATTTTTTGATCCATGCTTTTATCAAAACCTTATTCTACTTTCAAATGGACAGTTTTAGGGGCTATTGAAAAATCAGTCCCAGTCTAAAACGAATTTATGTACAATGCTTTGAAGATTTAGCTATTAAAGGACCAATATGCCCAAGCCTAAAATTCTTGCATTTGCTGGAAGTACACGAGAAGAATCTTATAACAAAAAGCTTGTGAAGATAGCTATTGAGGGAGCTCGTTTGGCAGGAGCTGAAGTTACTTATTTGGATTTGAGAGATTTACCGATGCCGCTTTATGATGGAGATTTGGAAGAAAAGGAAGGTCTTCCAGAGAACGCTGTCAAATTTAAAACGCTTCTGCTTTCTCATCAGGGACTTCTTATTTCGTCTCCCGAATACAATAGTTCCATTTCGGGTGTTCTAAAAAATTCTATCGATTGGGCGTCGCGTTCTGTTCCTGGTGAAGCACCTCTGGCTTGTTTTACGAATAAAGTTGTTGCCTTACTGAGTGCTTCTCCCGGTGCTTTGGGTGGATTAAGAGGACTCGTTCATGTGAGATCTATTCTAGGAAATATCAAAGTGCTTGTTCTTCCAGATCAGATCGCGATTTCTAAAGCAGATGAATCTTTTAATCCAGATGGTTCCCTTAAAGATGCTAAAAAGCAAGCAGCAGTTCAGAATATCGGCTCTCAATTAGCTAAGATATTAATTAAGTTAGGTAGTTAATCTGGATTATTATGGGTTTCCTCCTTTTTGCTTCTTTCCCTAATTCCTCCCTTGCTTAGTAGATTAAATATTTCTAATTTAATTTTAACCGTTCGTTAATCTCTTCTTTTATAAAATGAAACTGTTTTTAAAATATAAATATGAAAGGAGCTTACATATGAAAACGAACCGAATTGTTAAATATTATTTTTTATTGCTCGCGATACTTTCAGCCTGCTCATTGAGCGTGGCAATTGAGGAATCTGACACACAATCGAATACACCTAATACGAGTAAAGATGTAAAGGTGGATTCTTAACTAACAAAGAATCGGCTCAAGCAAAAAACGAGCAGATGATTTATGGCAAAATTGATGCCATTGAAAACAGAGGGAATGGGAAGTTCTTATTGACGGTGGAGCCAGATCAAACAACAACTCTACCTTCTTCTTCTGCCCCTCAAGGTAAAACAGAAGTTCTCGTTGATCGGAGTACCCAAATCCTTCAGGGAAGTAAAAATGTGAAAGAAGAGGAATTGAGAGAAGGTCAGCATGTAAGAATTTCTTTTAGTAAATCTCTGTTAGGTGGGCGTGTGGCTCAAACAGTGATGCTTATGTAGTTATTAAAAATAAATAAGAGGGGGAAGAAGGGAGGAGAAATATTTCTCCTCCCTTCTTTTTTTTGTATAGATTTATCATTCTTTCGAATTTTTTCTGAGGTCCTTTCTAAACTTTTCTTTTTTCTGATAACATATTTTGCAAACTCTTGACAACGCTTGCTGTATTAGTCATATTATCTAATAGTTAGATAATCAAACTATTTTACAGATTGGAAAAATGGTTAAAACAATTGGGTTGGATGAGTTTAGCTGTCAGGTTGTGCAAATCATGCCTCTTTTTGTGCGTGAGTTTGCAAAGCGTGAAAATCATGAGCTCTCTCGTGGAGTCATTACATTGCCTCAAATGGTTGCTTTGGATTATGTATTTCAAAAGACAAATGTCACGATGACAGAAATTGCAAAAGCATTAGATATTAAAACAAGTTCTGCTTCGGTTTTGGTAGATCGCCTCATTCGTCAGAAAATGCTTAGTAGAAAGGGGGATGAAAAAGATCGTCGTGTCATTTGGATAGGAATTACATCTAAAGGCAAGAGAGTCGTTGCTCATATCAAAGAGCAAAAATGTAAAAGTGTCAAAGCGGTTTTTGGACATTTGACAGATAGGGAGAGAGCTTCCTATTTATCTATTTTGTTGAAGGTAAAGGATTATTTGGGAGATGGTGAGTCGTGAAATTTAAAAGTTTTAACACAAATTTAAGAATTTTCCCCTTAGCAATTTTTATAAGTTTATTCATTTTATCTCAATCAAGCCATGCATTCCTTTTTTGGAAAAATTCTAAGAAAAAGCCAACATCAAAATCATCAGAGACGGTTGTTTCTAAAACAGAATTACCGGTGGCTCCTGTTTTAAAATCTTTGACATTGATACAGGCTTATCAGTTGGCTTTAAGGAAAAGCGAGACTGTGGCGATCAGTGCTGAGGAGATTAATCAAGCAAAAGCAAGATTTTATCGAGCATTTGATTATTTTCTTCCTCAGGTAGATTACTTGATGGCAAGAACGGAGCGCGATGCGTCAGGGGATTCAAATGTTTCTGGAGGAGTGAACAGTGATTTAAGGCGACATGTAACTCCTGAAAATAAATTTACATTTCATCAGCCTATTTTTAGTGGGTTTAGAGAAATTGCTGTGTTGAAGGGAGCGGGGGCTGACAAGAAACAACAACTTTTGAATTGGCAAAGAGCCAAAGAGCTTTTATTTATTGATGTGATGAATGCTTATTACGCTGTTCTTCAGGTGCAGAGAAATGTAAAGACTCTTACGAGGGCTAAAAAATTAAGCTTAGATCGAATTAAAGATTTGGCTGCGAGAATTAAGATCGGACGGGCCCGAAATACAGAAAGACAATCAGCTCTTGCAGATTTAAGGTTGGTAGAATCAGATTTGGTCCAAGCACAAGCCTTGCTGGTTGTTTCAAAAAGACTGCTTGAGTTTTACATTGATCAATCTCTCGAAGGGGTTGTTTTGATGGATGAAAAAGTTTTAAAAGAGAATGTCGACTCTTCCCATTTTGAAATGAAAGCAAAGATGCGTTCAGATGTTCAAGCTGCACAGCAGGGATATTTTCTTGGAAAGAGTCAAGTGATCATGGCAAGAGCAGATCTTTTCCCAACGATTGCTGTGGATGGAAATTATTATACGAAACGGATTGGGTTTCAAGCGGATAATGATTGGGATTTTACATTAAAAATGACGGTTCCCATTTTTGAATTAGGAAAGACTTTGGCAGATATCAAGAGTGCTAATTCTTCTCGGGAAAGCAAGCGGTTGATTTGGCAAAGAGCTTTGCGTTTGGCCGAGTTGGATATTGAAAATGCTTTTCAGGATTTTCAAGCAGCCCAATTGAATCGAAAGGTACTTTTAAAAGCAAAAAGAGCATCGCGAAAAAATTATGAATTAGTCTCTACTGATTATAAAGTTAGTTTGGTGAATAATTTAGATGTTTTAGATGCGTTGAGGCGGTTGGAAGATATTGAGCTTCGATATAATGAGGCCTTTTTTCAAATGAAAAAAAGTTATTGGAAGTTTAAAGTGGCTTTAGGGGATATTTTGGACGGAGTAGAACAGGTACAAAAATGACACTTTCAGATATTTCGATAAAAAATCCGGTTTTTGCTTGGATGTTGATGATTGGAATTCTCGTCTTCGGATGGATTGGTTTTTCACATTTAGGTGTGAGCCAATTGCCGGATGTGGATTTCCCAGTTGTATCTGTTTCTGTAAATTGGGAGGGAGCCGCTCCTGAAGTTATGGAGACAGATGTGACAGATATTATTGAAGATGCAGTGATGAATATAGAAGGTATTAAGGAAGTGACTTCTACTTCCAGTCAGGGGCAGGCTCAAATCACGATAGAATTTAATTTAAAGCGTGACATTGATGTAGCGGTTCAAGAAATACAAACTAAAATTGCTCAAGCGCAAAAAAATTTACCGCATGAAATTGACCCACCGATTGTAACAAAGACAAATCCTGAAGATCAGCCGATTATGTGGATGGCTTTATCCGGAGATAGACCTCTCAAAGATTTGACCCGGTATATCTCGGATACTTTAAAGGACCAGCTGACAACCGTTGAGGGAGTTGGAGAAATCCGTTTGGGTGGGTTTGTAGACCCTAATCTCAGGGTGTGGCTGAATGCACAGAAGATGAAGGAGAAGGAACTCACTGTAGAAGACATTTTAGGTGCTATCACGGATCAACATGCAGATCTGCCAGCGGGATATATTGATACGGGATCTAAAGAAATCAATGTCAGAGTTTATGGAGAGGCCACCAGTGCGGAAGAATTTGAAAAAATTATTATTCCTCAACGTGTGCGAGGTGGTCCTGTCTGGAATCAATTGAAAATTGGAGATGTGGGAAGAGTGGAAGATGGTTTGGCTGACATTCGCCGTATTTCTAGAAGTTGGGGTAAAACGGCTGTGGGCTTAGGCATTGTCAAGCAAAGAGGCTCCAATGCCATGGCTGTTGCCAATGCGGTCAAAGCCAAGATTCTAGAAATTGAAAAACAACTTCCTGAAAAAATGCAGTTGAAAGTGGTTTTTGATACCACTCGATTTATTCGTGATGCGGTGCATGAATTAGAATTTAACCTCATTCTCTCAGTGGTTTTGACTTCTCTTGTGTGCTTCTTTTTTCTTGGTTCATGGAGTGCCACTTTAAACGTATTATTGGCCATTCCGACTTCTTTGATGGGTGCTTTTCTTGTGATTTATTTCTTAGGCTTTACGATTAATACGTTCACCATGCTCGGACTTTCATTGGTAATAGGAATCGTTGTCGATGATGCCATTATGGTTTTGGAGAATATATCGCGCTATCAAGAACAGGGTTTATCGCGTGTGCAAGCAGCCATTAAAGGGGCACGTGAAATTACTTTTGCTGCGATGGCAGCGTCTCTTGCTATTTTAGCCATCTTTATTCCTGTTGTTTTTATGGAAGGTACGATCGGTAAATTTTTCTTTCAATTTGGAGTTACCATTTCAGTGGCTGTCATGTTTTCTTTGCTTGAAGCTTTGACGATTGCACCTATGAGATGTTCTCAATTTCTAGATGTGGGACATACAACGCGTATAGGAAGAATTTTTGATGCGATGATGAAAGGGGCAACTCAGGGCTATCGGTGGATGCTTTCTCTTCTCTTAAAATATCCTAAGTCAGTACTACTCTTATCTACTGTTATTTTTATTTCCTCTCTTTTTCTTACACCTCTTTTGAAAAAAGAGTTTGTCCCTTCCCAAGATCAGAGTCGATTTTTGGTGCGTATTGTATTGCCTCTTGGTTCTTCGATTGGAGCGACGGATGAGGTTTTTAAAAAGGCGGAAACCTTTTTAATATCAAGACCTGAAGTTGAAAATATTTATATTGCCGTAGGGGGATTTGGAGGAGGGCAAGTCAATCAAGGAATGCTTTTTGTCACCATGAAACCTTTAGAGAAAAGACCCCGAGTGAATGGTCGCTCTGTAACGCAGCAAGACTTTATGCAAGTGGTGCGTAAAGAATTTAATGCGATTCCAGGTGTTGCAAGAGCCATGATT
>JAYRIK010000257.1:0-2800 GCA_041906865.1 Candidatus Auribacterota bacterium | reverse complement strand
TTTTTGTGAGATCCCGATGTATCGAGACCACCGCAGTCGTTTACGGGGGCCTGCATTGGGGACCTTTTTGAGAGGTCTCTAGAAAATAGGGATTTCAAGAATTAAGGGTTTATAAAATTTTTGTATATGTTTTTAGCATATAACCCTTAACTTTTAGCTCTTTCTTTAAAGGAAAATTTATGGAAAAAGGTTATTTAGCTCTTGTATTACACGCCCATTTACCTTTTGTTCGTCATCCAGAGTATGAGTATTTTTTAGAAGAGAGTTGGCTTTATGAAGCCATTACTGAAACCTACATTCCCTTGATTGATGTTTTTAATGGGTTGGTTCGAGATGGCGTAGATTTTAGAGTTACGATGACTCTTTCTCCCTCTCTTGTTGCGATGTTAGCAGACCCTCTGCTTCAATACCGGTATCTTCGACATATTCAGAAATTGATTGAACTCAGTCACAAAGAAGTTGAACGCACGAGATTTCAGCCAGAGTTTCATGAGCTTGCCCTCATGTATTATTCAAAGTTTAATCGAGCCAGAGAAGTTTTTGCCAATCAATATAATAGTAATATTTTACAGGCTTTTAAAAATTTACAAGATATTGGAAAACTTGAAATTGTAACTTGTGGTGCTACCCATGGCTTTCTTCCTCTGATGGCCGTGAGTTCAAATGGAATGAAGTCTATTCGAGGACAAGTCAAAATTGCAGTGGATCAATATGAAAAACACTTTGGTCGTAGACCCCGAGGTATTTGGCTTCCTGAATGTGGATACGCTCCCGGTGTTGACGAAATTTTAAGAGAAGCAGGGATTAGATTTTTCTTTACGGAAAACCATGGCGTTTTGCATGCAACACCTCGTCCAAAATATGGTGTTTTTGCCCCTATTTATTGTCCTTCGGGCGTTGCAGCTTTTGCTCGAGATTTAGAATCCTCTAAACAAGTATGGAGTGCCGTAGAAGGCTATCCGGGGGATACAGATTATCGAGATTTTTATCGAGATATTGGTTTTGATTTAGATTTTGAATACATTCGCCCTTATATTTCTCCAGATGGTAAAAGGGTTCATACCGGAATTAAATATTATAAAATTACAGGAACCACAACAGATAAAAAACCCTACGTTCAATCCCAAGCCATGGAAAAAGCAGCAAGCCATGCGGGTAATTTCATGTTTAATCGTGAGAAGCAAATTGATCATTTGTCAGGCTTAATGGATCGCAAACCCATTATTTTGGCTCCTTATGATGCGGAACTTTTTGGGCATTGGTGGTATGAAGGACCCGAATGGATTAATTTTCTCTTTCGAAAGATTTATTATGATCAGAAAACAATTAAATTGATTCAACCGATGGAGTATTTGGAAGGCTATCCAACCAATCAGGTTGCAACACCCTCTATGTCTACTTGGGGCTATAAGGGCTTTAATGAAGTCTGGTTAAATAGCTCCAATGATTGGGTTTATCGACATTTGCACAAAGCCTCAGATCAAATGGTGGAATTAGCCAATCGGTATCAAGTATCTGATGGCTTATTGGGTCGAGCCCTTCGTCAAGCGGCCAGAGAATTGCTTTTGGCGCAATCCAGTGATTGGGCGTTTATTTTAAAAACTGGTACCATGGTAGAGTATGCGGTTAAAAGAACCAAAGAGCATATCTTACGCTTTAATGAACTTTATCGTCAGATCACAGAGAATCGTGTGAACGAGGCTTTCTTAAGTGAAATTGAGGCAAAAGATAATCTATTTCCTGAGTTAGATTATCGAGTTTATTCATAAAATTGGCTCGCCGGTTTTATGGTTCTCCAGCGAAAAAAAACAAACATTCTGATGTCAGTTAACCGCCCAACTGGTAAACTGACTAACAGGAAAACTGGTTAACTAAAAACATGGCCCTATCATTCGTTCTTCTTTCAATTTCTGTTAAAAAAAACTTCTCTCGTATTCTTCCTTCTTTTCTCTGGTTTCGTAAGCAATGTGAATTATGGGGGCGTTTTCTTGAAACGGAATACTTTCCTAAAGCCAGGGCAGAAGGGTATGAAGAAATTGAATTGGAAGTGGATATTCTTCAACGAACTTTGGAGTCTAGTTATGGACCTGAGATTCTTGCAAAACCCAAAGTAGATTTGATGATACAGTTTTTTGTTTTCTCCGGACTGCGCAAGATTCGTATGGATACTCGCTTAGAATCGAATCAAGTCGAAGATATTTTTATTGCCCTTTATACTTTGAAATCTTTACTGGTTCATGGACGTAAAAGGAAAGGAAGGGCCAAAGCAATTTTTTCGGAAGAGGGGCTAAAAATGTATTGTGCCCAAATTCGTATTCTGGAAGAAGAAAGAACGCTCAGCATCAAATACACTTACTGTCAGCTTTTGTTTTCTAGGGCCGTCACTGCTTTTAAGAAAAAAAGTCGTATTTTTAAAGATCATCGTTCCTTTTTCTATGCTGCTCCGCGCTATGGTGCGGTGATTGGTTTGTCGGTAGTTCTTTTTCCTTTAGGGTTACATCTTTTCTTCCCTGGGTATGAAATTTTAATTCTTACCATTGTTGGGCTTTTTATTGCAGTTATTACTTATTTTCTTTTTCAAACAGTTGGATCTATTGAATATGACAAGGAAGAACAGGCTGAAGAATTAAGAAGGGCACATCGAACCTTACAAGAAAAGCAATGGTTGATTGACCAAGACTTAGAAAAGGCTTCTCAGATTCAAAAGAAAATTTTACCTGGGGAGTTCTTTCAATTTCAAAATCTTGAGATTGCAGCTCGGCTGAAACCTCAATCTCATGTGGGCGGAGATTTCTATGAC
>JAYRIK010000256.1:0-9466 GCA_041906865.1 Candidatus Auribacterota bacterium | reverse complement strand
TCCCTTTTGGACATGCTTGAAAAGACTGTTGAAAGCGGAACGGATGTGACGTGGGATCGCTATCCCTATACTGCTTCATATACTTCGCTGGACACTTATCTCCCTCGAAAACTTTTTGAAGGTGGAGATTTAAAAGCAGTTGAGAGATTAAAAAATGTTCAAACACGAAAAGAATTAATTTATGAATTGGATCATTTAGGCGGGCAATTTCCTCTCACACAAATTGCTTATCTGCCTGGAGAAAAAAATAAATGCTGGATTGGTAAAAGCGTCAAAGAGTGTTCACAAATCAGCAAAAAATCTCTAGGTGAATTTGTCATTGATCTTTTGATGGAAGAAAAAATGCAGGTCAATGCCATTTTCTTTTCTATGAACGAAGTTAATTTAGAACGTATTCTTTCAAATTCACAGGCCATGATTGGATCCGATGCTTCTTCTAGAACGAGAGGTGGAAAAACATTTTTACCTGTGGTTCATCCCAGAACTTATGGCACTTTCCCCCGATTTATTAAGAAATATGTTATAGAATCTAAGAAGCTTTCTTTAGAAGAAGCCATTCATAAAATGTCAGGTTTGACAGCCAAGCGTTTGGGCTTAAAAAAAAGAGGTCTTCTTAAAGAAGGATATTATGCTGATTTGGTTTTAATGAAAATTGAAGAAATGAATGACAATGCTACTTTCCAAAATTCAACGCTTGATTCTGAAGGAATTCAAATGGTTTTAGTGAATGGGCAATCCGTTCTCGAAAAAGGACATCAAACATCCATTCGTTCAGGCCGCTTTTTACCTTTTGGAGAATCATAATGTCAGGCATAAAACCACAAATCGGAATTGTTACAGGTTTTCAAGAACCACTCAACACTCAAGCTAAAACCAAACTTCAAAATTATATTCAGGCTGTTGAAAAATCAGGAGCCATCCCCTTTTTGATAACTCCTTTTGAAAATCCAGATTATGAGTCGATTTTGTCCAAAGTCGATGGCATTCTTTTAACGGGTGGTGGTGATATTCCTTCCTATTTTTGGGGAGAAAAAGATTTAAAACCTGCTTCCCCTTCGGATGATCCCACCACCTATCACATTACCAAAGGTAAGTCCGACGTAGTCGGACAGGCCCAAAGGGCCAGCGATAGGTGGTGGGATGAGAATCGGGCTAAATTCGAGATTCCTTTAATTCAGAAAGTCCAGGAGAAAGACATTCCTGTTTTAGGGATTTGTCTTGGAATGCAGGCTATCAACGTTGCTATGGGGGGATCTCTTTATCTTGATTTAACGGATCCTATCAGTTCTGGGCTTCATTGCCGAAAAAAAGATGGCAGTTCTTCATATCATAAAGTCAATATTGCTCCAGATTCAAGATTATCAAAAATTTTTCCTTCAGAAATTCAGGTCAACAGCCGCCATCATCAAGCCATAAAAAATATAGCTTCTGGTTTTAAAGTTTGTGCTCGAGCTGAGGATGATGTTATTGAAGCAATTGAAAATCCAAAAGTTAAGTGGATGTTAGGTGTTCAATGGCATCCAGAAGATTTATTTGAAAAGCAGCAAAAACTTTTTGAATCTTTTGTACAAGCTTGTCTATGAAAATATACAAATTTAAATTTTTACTTATGATAATGTTTTTGGTTTTATCTTTGCCCTGGAGTTGTGCTCCTAAGAATACTTCATTGAAGATTCTGCATCTTCATTTGGATACAGATCCTGCTACTTTAGATCCAGCTTTGATGACGGATGTTCGTAGCGGCCGTCTGAGCGCTTTAATTTACGATACCCTTATTTGTTATGACCGAGATTTAAATCTTCAGCCTAATCTTGTGCGAGCCTGGGACATTTCAAGTGATGGCAAGATTTACAGTTTTTATTTAAAAGAAAAAATATCTTTTTCCAATGGAAGTTTTTTAACTATAGAAGATGTTCTATTTAGTTTTGAGAGATTGGCTAATCCCAAAACCATATCAGGTCGATCTTGGATTTTATCCCATGTAAAAGGTTTTGAAGATTTTCGATCTGGAAAATCAGATCATCTCGTCGGCCTGCAAAAGAAAAATGACTATGAATTTGTCATTACTTTAGACAAACCTTTCGCGCCTTTTCTTTCACTTTTGAGCATGCCAAATGCGAGTATTATTTCTAAAAGCTCTTTTTTAGAAGGCAAATTGATAGGAACAGGGCCTTTTATATTGGATCGATGGAAGCATGATTATGAGATTCTTTTGAGATGCAACAATCACTATCATAAAGAAAAAGCTAAAATTGACGGGATTTCCTTTCGCATTATTAAAGAAACTCTCTTTGTTTCCTCAGAGTTTAGACGAGGCAGGCTTGATGTCATTGAAATTCCAGGTCCTGAGATTCCCCTTTATGAAAATCAGCCCCAGTGGAAAGACCAAATTTTGATTCAAGACAATCTAAGTCTTTATTATTTAGGATACAATTGTCAAAAATTTCCATTTTCTCAAAAAGAGTTTCGTAAAGCGGTTCATGCTTTGCTTGATCGAAAAGCGATGACGGATTCTTTACGAAAGGATCGGGCCATTTTATTAAATGGGCCCATTCCTTCTGTGTTGCTTCAAAATAGTGTATCTGTTTCTGATTCTTTATTAAACGAAGATGCAAAAAAATGGATTCAAACTCACTCACAGCAAATAAATCATTACCCTTTGATCCTCTTGCAAAGTGCAAATGAAGAAACCTTGGAATTATCAGAGGCTATTCAAGCACAATTAAAACAAGCGGGTCTACAATCTGAAATTATAGTTCAAGAATGGAGTGCTTTTAAGAATCGACTTGTGAATGGAGATTTTGATTTTTTTATCTTGAGTTGGTGGGCGGACTACCCCGACGCTGAAAATTTTCTCTATCCCCTTTTTCATAGTTCTAATTTTGGAAACGGTGGTAATTACACGCATTTTCAAAATATAGATGTAGATCAACTTATCGAAAAAGCTCAAGGTGCTAGTTCTAAAGAAGAAAGAGAATTTCTTTATCAAAGAATTCAGGAGAAAGTGATTGAAGATTGTCCCATGACTTTTTTATATAGTTCGAGAAGTATTTTAGTTCAGCAGCCCTGGATAAAACATTTTTCTCCCCATCCCCTTTACAATGGTGAGAAATTCACTCAAATTGAAATTAACGAAGGTAAAAAGTGAATTATTTTCTGCGAAAATTATTAGGGACTGTATTTATTTTGCTTTCTGTTCTTTTGGTCACTTTTATTCTAATTTATTGTGTTCCTGGAGATCCTGTTCAAAATTTTGTGGGGCAAAGAGCCGATGCTGAAACAATCTTGAACCTCAAGAAACAATGGGGATTAGATCAATCTCTCCCAGTTCAATTTTCTAAATACATTTGGAGAACACTTCATTTAGATTTAGGCCGATCTTATTTTAGTCAGGAAAGCGTTATTTCGGGACTTCTTGAAAGGTTTCCATTTACATTTTTATTAGCGATACTTGCTGTAGGTATTTCAGGTCTTATCGGAATACCCATAGGCATTTTATCTGCAGCTTTCCCAAATTCTTCATGGGACAAAAGCATTTTGACTTTTTCTTTATTGGGGATTTCTTTGCCTGTTTTTTGGGTGGGCGTTTTGGTGCTTATGCTTGCTTCAAAAATTGATACTTTGCCTGGAATTAGTGCTTTAAGTCCTCTCACATTAAATTTTATTTTAGCTGGAATTGTTTTGGGCATTCGACCCGCGGCCATGATTGCACGCATCACAAGGGCTCAAATGCTTGAAATCTTTCGAGAAGATTATATTTTAGCTGCCTGGGCCAGAGGTTTATCACGTCGCCGTATTATTTTGATGCATGCCCTAAGAAATGCTTGGGCTCCTATTTTGACAACACTTGCGCTTGATTTTGGAAGTTTGCTCAGTGGAGCTGCGATCACAGAAACCATCTTTGGTATTCCGGGAATTGGTAAATATGCTTTGACGGGACTTGGAAGAAGAGATTATCCCGTGATTATGGGTATGGTTCTTTTTTCAGCGGTTATCTTTATACTTGTTAATGGAATAGCGGATATGATTATCTACTTTTTAAATCCAAAATTAAGAGCTAACAATCATGGATAAACTGCGAGTTTTGGGACTATCCATCATCGGAACTCTTTTGCTATTAGCTTTTTTAGGGCCTGTTTTAAGTCAGCATGACCCTCTAGCCGTCAATCTGGTAATTCAACCTCTACCTCCCAGCATGAATCATTTTTTTGGAACAGATCAATTAGGGCGCGATCTGTTTATTCGATCAATTTTTGCTCTCAAAGAAAGTTGTCAAACGGCATTTTTAGCGACCCTATTCATTATTTTAATCGGAACTTTTTTAGGAGTTTTAGCAGGATATTTTGGGGGTGTTATCGATACAATTGTTGTGGGGCTTATTGATGCAATGCTTGCATTTCCTTCATTACTTCTCACGATTGCTGTTTGTGCAGTTTTAGGAGGAGGAAGTATTACAATTTTAATCTCTTTAGTTGTTTCAGGATGGGCTTCTACAGCTCGTATCAGTCGTGCAACGGTACAAACCATCAAATCCAAAGAATTTGTTGTCTCAACACGTTTATTGGGGGCGGGACACATTTATATTTTGATGCGCCATATTCTGCCGCATTGTATACCGGTTCTTTCTGTTGTTTCAGTCATGACGCTTTCTTCCGTCTTTCTTTCAGAAGCAAGTCTTTCCTTTCTAGGATTTGGCTCCCCTCCTCCTTTCCCTTCATTAGGGAAATTGATTTATGAAGGAGCCCGATATTTTCGTATTGCACCATGGTGGAGTTTTTTTCCGGGACTTCTGATTGCCTTAATTATTTTAAGTTTGAATCTCATCAGTGACAGTTTGCGTCGTCAAGCCCAGTTAAAGGAAACATTGTGATCTCTATTCAAAATCTTAATATTACATTTCAAAGTGAGTTTCAAGAACATAAAAAAGTTGTTGAAGGTCTTTCATTTGTTCTTGAGCGAAATAAAATAACGGGACTCATTGGTGAATCAGGTTCAGGGAAAACATTGACAGCCTTAACTATTATGGGGCTTTTAAAAATAAAATTCCCATTAACGCATGTGTCTGGAAAAATTGAATATGAGGGCCTGGATCTTCTCCATCTTTCTGGCGAGGAGTATCAAAGAATCAGAGGCAAAAAATTTAATATCATATTTCAAAATCCATTTACCTTTTTTAATCCTTCTATTCGCATTCAAAAACAGTTTGAAGAAGTATTGAGTTCTTTACCTTTTTCTCGTATTTCTGAAGTTTTAGATCAGGTACAGCTTTATGAAAAAAAAAGAATTCTGGCGAGTTTTTCGCATCAGTTGAGCGGAGGTCAGCTTCAACGTTTAATGATTGCCCTGTCTTTGCTTCATTATCCACAACTTTTAATTGCTGATGAGCCCACGACAGCATTGGATCCGACTTTAAAATGGGGCATTCTGGATATTTTTAAGAAATTGAATGCAGAAAAACACCTCACCCTTTTACTTATTTCTCATGATATAAAATCTATCGGTTCTATTTCTCATCGGATTCTAGTGATGTATAAAGGTTGTTTGGTTGAACAAGGACCTTCTGAAAAAATTTTAAATCATCCTCTGCATCCCTACACCCAAGCGTTAATGGGAATTGAAAAAAGTTCTCATTATGGCTTGCGCGAAGTAACTTCTCAAGAAGGTTGTCCTTATGCACCTATTTGTCCGGACGTGAAGCCCATTTGTCCACAAAAAATGCCTCCAGCTTTTTCTAAAGAAGCCCAGCAAGTACGTTGCTGGCTTTATGGAGAAAAAGATGAATAGTCTCTTAAACGTTCATAAACTTTCGAAGAGTTATAAGAAAGATGCTTCTTTCTATGCTCTTCAAGACATTAACTTTGACTTGAATCATCACGAGCAAATTGGAATTGTTGGCGAAAGCGGCTCAGGTAAATCAACATTAGCCAAGCTTTTGATTGGATTATTAAAGCCAACATCGGGTAAAATTTTTATTGAGAATAGATCTTTGTCCGAAATTTCCATAAAAGAAAAATCTAGATTCATTCAGATGATTTCTCAAGATTGGATGTCTTCTTTTAATCCTCGCATGACTATTTTTGAAATTTTGGCAGAACCTCTGAAAATTCATCGACGTACCTCCACGAAAGATCTTCATAAAAAAATTGAATCTCTTTTGGTGGAGTTCGAGCTAGATTTAGCACTACTGAAGCGTACACCTCGACAACTGAGTGGAGGCCAACTTCAAAGAGTGGCCATTGCCCGAGCTTTAAGTCTTGAACCCCGTATTTTAATTGCAGATGAAGTGACTTCTTCTTTGGATCTTTTTTTAAGAAAACAAATCCTGAAGCTTTTAAAAGAAAAATCTCAGAAATTAGGTTTTTCCTTAATTTTTATTTCTCATGATATGGAGGCCGTCAAATTTATTGCTTCCCGTATTCTTGTTATGTTTCAGGGTAAAATTGTCGAAGAAGGATCTGATAAAGCTTTAGAAGCATTTGCTGTTCATCCTTACACACATCGCCTGATGAATTCAGGAAAATATATACCAAATCATGAAAATCTTTGGGAAACACTTCGTCGTGATTTTACTTGGACAGAAACATGTCCTTTTACAAAGGCATGTTCTCATGTCATTCCAATATGTCATAAGCAGCCTGTTCATTGGAAAAAATATGATGCGAATCAAGCCGCGTTATGTCATATTCAAAAACCGTTAAAGGAGGAGTGAAATGCCATCAGAGTATTCATTTGATATTATTTCAAAAATAGACCTTCAAGAAGTCGATAATGGGGTTAATCAAACTAAAAAAATTGTTTTAACTCGCTATGACCTTAAAGGGTCTAAATGCGAAGTTAATTTCGATCGAAAAGAAAATAAAATCCAAGTTATTGCTGAAGATAAAATGAAATACGCCACTCTTTTAGATATTTTAAAAGAGAGACTCGCAGCACGTAATGTTCCTCTTAAATCGCTAAAATACGGAAATGAAGAGCAAGGAATCGATGGATCTGTTAGGCAAACAATCGAATTTCAGATGGGAATTCCAACAGATATAGCGAAAGAGATTAATAAGTCGATTCGTGATTTAGGTCTTAAAGTTCAACCTCAAATTCAAAGTGATCAAATTCGAGTTACAGGCAAAAGCAAAGATGATTTGCAGACAGTTATGAACTTTCTAAAGCAAAAAGATCTGTCTATCCCCTTGCAATTCAGCAATTTTAGATAAGGAAACAATAATTCTATTTTCTTTGCAATTGCAAAGAGCTTTGTTATACTTTAACCCGAAAACTTTAAGGAGGATACACAATGCGTTTACAAAGATATTTAGTGCTAGCGATGCTTTTGATTGGACTTCAGGCTCATGCCGAAGAAAAGTTTGGTGTTGAAGTTTATAAAGGTGCTTCTGCTGATGCTACTTTGACAGATTTAGCCAAGCAAAGTGCAGATAAGATGCAAGAAGGACTTCCTGCTGAAAATCGCATTAAGTTCGAACAAGGTGTGTATGTTACATCAGATAGTTATGATAAGGTCCTTGCTTTTTATGAAGGTAAATTTGGAATGAAGGCTGCTGCATTTAATCCTGAAAGTCCTTCTCCTCTTGATCCAAATGGTTTTGCAATTTCTCAAGAAGTGAATATTAAGGATGCTGTGACCTCTGCCAAGTTTTTCAATCCTAATTTGGATCCTGCCAAGTTTGATGGAAAAGTGAAACTTGCTCTTTTCAACAAACCCACCATGCCAATGGTTAGCGTGATGGATAAAGGTTTGAATTGGAAAGATGGATCAATCATCAATAAAACAATTATCAGCATTACTAAGCAACCAGAGCTTCCTAAAGTTCAAGCTCCAGCAGCTCCTGTAGTAGCTGAAGAGAAACCAGCAACACCTGCTAAACCAGCAAATAAGTAATTTTTCTTTAAAACATGCGGATTTTGATTTTTTCAAAATCCGCATGTTTCTTTTTGCTCCTTTTTAAAGTCCTCATTTCTAGATACATGATTAAATGCAAATGTATTAATTCTCTCCCCAATGGGTGTTGGGGTCTTCCCCTAAGAACGGGATTCTCATCTGATAAAGAAATGATGAGGTGTTTGATGCAGTTTTGTGTAATTGCGATTAAGCTGATTGATAGTGGAGAGATAGGATTGTTCCCTCTACAAAACTGAAGGACAAGCAGGACTGTGGTAGGCCAGAGTTTAAGATCGTTCTTTCCATTGTAATTCAGTCAAAATTTTTCTAACAAATTCATGTTTGGGATTTAAAAGAAGTGTTTTACGAAGGTAAAATCTTGCTTCTTCAATCTTCCCTATTCGTAAAAGAACAGAAGCAAGCGTCGCGATTCTATCAGGTTCATAGGGATTGAGTTGATATTGAATCATGAGATGTTCATAAGCTTTATGGAGTTCTCCTAGCCTAGCTTCAATTGTTCCAAGATTTCCATGTGCAGAAGAATAAAGAGGTGCCAGTGTAAGCACTTTTTCATAAGTTTCAGCTGCTTTTTTGTTTTCGCCCATTAATGCATAGAGATAGGCCAATCGATAAAGAACTTCTAACTCCTTTGGCTCAAAATGAAGAGATTTTTCGTAGGATTGAACAGCTAATGAGTAATTTTGACTATTTCGTTGGGACACAGCTTTTTTAAAATAATAGTCGCCTTCCCAGCCTTTTAAAGAGATCCATCCCCAGCCGTAAGAGGTGATGACGGACATTATTAATATAATGGATAAGGGTATTTTTTTAGCTACGGATTGTTTGGGTTTTTGCAGCTTAGTTGAAAATCCATAAGCCAGCCCTAAAAAAGACCAAAAGATAAATTTTGATGAAATATAACGTAAATTAACATCGAACAGATTTTCCGTGAATAATGCTAAAGCACCTATTAAATAAACAAGAGAAGTGAAATTGTTTTGTTTTTCCTTTTGATTAATAGATCTCATTACAAAAAATATTATGACCCCTAATAGGAATACAAAAGAAATTATTCCTATCAATCCTGTTTCTGCAAAAATTTCTATGAGCTCACAATGTGCATGATCCGTTGTGTCTACGCTGAGAGGATGTGTAAAGTAGTCAGGGAGTCGATATTGTGGATAAAAAACAAGGAATTGTCCCGATCCACATCCAAAATAAAAATGTTCACGAATGAGTGCTAAACTTCCCTTCCAAATGAAGGGTCGAACATCATTTGAAATTTGTCGAATAAGAGATTCTTGAATGTCAGGTATTTGAAAAAGAAGAAAAAGCCCCAGGACCCCTAAAAGCATGCTAAGCAGGGAGAGTTTTTTATTTTTGAAGTAAAAAAGAAAAATAACTGGAATGCTAAAAGAAAATGCCAACCAAACTGCCCACGAGCGAATCCAAAAGATATTAATCCCCAAAAGAATAAAATTAAAAACTCCTAGAATTTTAAAGAATTTTGAAGAGTCTTTCAAAAGAAGTCCAAAAACGGGAAAAATACAAACAAGATAAGCTCCAAAGAAATTA
>JAYRIK010000255.1:0-14623 GCA_041906865.1 Candidatus Auribacterota bacterium | reverse complement strand
GAATCATTATCAATGTCTAAATCTGATTCTTTTTCATTTTCCATTTCAATTTTAGCTTCTTCATCTTCGTCAATAAATTCCACTTCAGGCGGTTCATCTAAATCTCCCATGACGTCTTCAATCATCCCACTACCTTTTTTTCTAGGATATCGTCCTGGCCCTGCTGTAGATAAATATTTCTTTGGATCTTTAAACATTTCAATTGAGATGTCTCGAATTTGCTCGGGTGTTAATTTTCTAAGACTCTCCCAAACAGCCGCAATTCTATCTTGTTCAAAACCATTACTAATCTCTTCTATATCTGAAGACAATAGTCCCTGTTCTATTAAGTATATTCTGAATCCATTCAAAATTCCTTTAGCCCCTTGAACATAATAGGATTTTACATCTATGTCCCCACTCCAAAATCTTTGTAGAAGTTCACGATAAATATATTCATGCTTACTTTTTGTAAAAATAATAGGGAAAAGCATTGAATAAACCTCAATACTTTTAGACTTTCTAACTCCTTCTTTTTTAAATCTCTGTTGTTCTACCATATGCCCCATTTCATGAAAAGCAACCCAATCTATTTTTTCTTCATTGGGAATACTCGCATTAATATCAAGCGCTTCTTTCTCAAGCACAACTGCATATTCCCCTTCATAATAACCGCTGACGCCTTGTTGTTGAGCCAAAGATCCATCAATTACATGAGCTCGAACATCCGAATAAAGTTGTGAGGATAAACCTAAGATTCTAAAATCTTCACCATTTAAACTAATTACTTTCTTTACAGGTTCAGCACTCGCATCAATAAACACATTTCCTTTTTGTGTTTTAATCAATTTAAACAAAGAAAATACTTTTGCTCTTTGGACTGTCACACGTCTTATCCTTAAAAGTTGTTTTTTTAATAAACTAATATTTATTCTTTTGGTTTCGTACATTTTAATAATGCTTTGTAAAGCATCTGCTACTTCAGAATCAATGTCAGCTGCTATTCTCAAAACTTTTTCTTTCAGATCACTCACATCATTATTCCCAAGAGCAAAGAAGAATCCATGTAAAATTTGATTAAAGAAAAATGTGATATCTTTAGTCTCTTGAGCTTCATAAGCTTCAATCGATTGCTGTATTTGAGTTAGATCATATTCTATTTTTATTTTTTTCTTCTCTTGAGGAGGAGCTTGAGCTTTTTCAGGGGGTTTTGGAGCATGAATTTTCGCGTCCTCTAAATATTCATTTAAAGATTGAACTGAAGGACATGTTCCTTGTTTAATTTTTGTTTCTACAACAGCGACTTCATGAAAACCTGTTTGAATAGGTTCTTGAACTCTGAACGCTTGAGCATTTTGATCTAGAGCTCGATCATAAAGAGGTTTCACCACAGATTTAAGAGTAGCATCTTCATACTTCATGGGATCAGGTGCTGTTAACTTATCCATATCATATCTCAAATGTTTTTCCATGGCCCCTCGACCTGAATGTGTTTCTTCAGGGTTATAGGTCAAAACCACCATAACTTCACTATCCAGCTCTACTTCAAAACTTTCTCCTGCAAATTCAACTCTAAATTTTCTTTCTCCTCTAAAAAGAGGGGCTAATATGTTAAGTACTTCTACATTTGCATTTGCCTCATCAATGAGTAGAATTTTCCTAGATGAATCTGCCCGCCCAGGAATGGTCAATCTCTTCCCATTGATTTTTCCACATCGAGCTAAAAATTCTTTAACACTTGTTTCTATCGCTCCATCTCTAATTCTCATTTCAACCGTCATATCTCCTACTCTCATATCTGCATAGGAATTAAGGGTATAAAGAGGCACGCCCCAAATATGACTCAAGTTTCGAATATGTGTCGTTTTTGCTGTTCCAGTTTCTCCGCCAAGTGCAATCACACGAGGGCATTCAATACGACCTTTTATTTGCTCAATCCTTTGCCAAGACTGTAAAATACATGAAGTCAATGCATTTACTTCAGGAGTGTATTTCATAAAAGCACCTGTGGGAGCTTCTTCAGGAGGTAAAGCATTTTCCAAATTATAATTGTCTTGAGGCAAGAAAACGTCTCCGACTTTATGAATAAGTCTTAAATTCAACTTCAATTCATGATCAGAAAGAGAAACAGAAAGTCCTTCAGAAAGTGTGATTGATTCCCCACTTTGAGTTCTTTGTAATGACTCTTGACTCACTCGATAAACATTCGCCGGCGTTTGAATTACAATGCAGTTTTCTCCTTCGTTTTTCCAAACAGCAATTCCATTACCAATCCACTGAGGTTGTGAGGAAAGTTTTTCTGTATTAACTTTTAATACACGTGTTTGATATTCAATAGAGGAGATCTCTGACATAATTTCATCAATCATTTTCTCAATGAGCCATTTTTTCTCATGCTCCATCATTTTCCCTTCACCAAAAATATTTTCTAAAACTGTAGGTAAAATCTTATGACGAACCTTTTCCTGATCCGACGAAGAAACAGCTAATAAATAGTGTTTTACAACTACTTTCATAAAATAGTAAAGAGGGTTAAGATTAAATTTTTCATTTTCTATATCTTTTTGTTTTTCTATTTGTATTTGCTCAGTCATTTTTAAAGCATCTTTTAAACTAAACCCATAAAATTGCTCCAAAGCTTTTTCATCATCATAGTGATACATTTTGGCCGCCATTAAAAGTGCCCATGTCGCCTCTGATTCACTGACCAGAGGATATTGTGCACGTACCATGCGATGAATTGCATCTACATTCTTAATAGCCATAACTCCCAGCGGCAAAAAGCGATTGATAAAAGGAGATGAAAACTTATGTTCTCGATTAGAAGAGCAGACCAAATGAACCCAAGAAGGTAACTGATAATGAACTGCATTACCTTGTGCATCATAAAGGGTCAGACGCCCTGTATTTAAAAAATCATTTAAAATCACGCGTTGAGATTCTGGGATCATATCGAAATGATTAAAAAAGATAACCTTTTGAACTTGTTCTTCTTCTCTTAAATCTCGAAGATTACTTTCCTTAACAAGATACCGTCCCAAAAATCCCAAAGCTAATTTCATTTCTTCCCCTACTTCTCTTTTCTGCCCTTTCTCATCCATCACACCAAAGTCTGGTAAAAGTGCCCCTGCCAAATGCATTTTCCTCATTTGAGGATGACAATCCAAGACATGTAACTCCCAATTTGTTAAAAAACAAACCTGCTTCATCAAATCTAATGCATCTGCTCCATCCTCTTCTAAAAAAGCCAAAGGTTTTCTTTGTGTCATACCTACTGCTATGCTTCTCAAATTTTCATAAAAGAAAGGATCATGACTCACACGAATATCTTCTTTTCTAGGAATAAATTCCGAAGAACCTTGCCCCCCTCGAGGCAGTTGAATATCTCCAAAAAGAATATGTTGTGGTTGCATCGTAACTTGAACAGGACTTTTCCATACTTCAAAATATTTTCCGAAATCTCGTGATGGAAAAATTTCAACCATTAATTCTTTTAACAACTCTTTTTCAGATAAATTGGTGACTCGAGCAAAATAGCTAATTTCTAAACCTCGAAAGAGTGCTTCTTCAATACTCTGATTTGATTTCACAGCATCTAAAATAATTTGCGCAACACCAAGAAGCTGTCGCGGACTGAGTTCGTCTGTTTTTAGTTGTGTAATTTCTCCTTCATCACTTAATTCCATTATCTTTTGATGCATTAAAATCAGTCCTTTTTTCACATCTTCAGGAATATTTCCAGAATATCCTCCAAAAACATAATCCATCATGAGCAAAGCATCATCGGTATTCAAACGATTATCTACCCATATTTTTTGGCAAATGGTATCGGCGCCATAAGGAATATGTTCTCTAGAAGAAGCGCTAGATGCAGGATTTTGAGCAACAACCAAATGAAAGTTTTTATGCCGTTTGAGAATTTGTCCCTGAAGTCCAGGATGGAAATTACCCAAATCATAACTCTCCATCTGACTGAGAAAAACCATAAAGGTAATCACTTCTTTTGCCCAAACTCCCATCGCTCCTTCGTCCAAAAGAACCACTCCTCCCTGGGTATAGGCTTTCAAAAACTGAAGAATAGGATGATGTTGGACATCTTTTTCCAAAGCCGTCAGAACATATTCTTTTCCCTTTTTTGCAAGACGCCCTAAAAATTCGGATAAATCAATATCCTCATACATAAAAACTGGATAAAAAGGTACCCCCAGTTTTAAAGCCAAATCTCCTGCCATCGAAGTTTTGCCTCCACCCGGTTCTCCTTCTAAAAGAGAAGGACGACCTGTAGAAAGAGCTAAGAGCATCGTTCCTTGAGCACTCAAAAGATTTTGTGTGGGGGCTAAAGGTCGAATCACATATTCTGTTCCATCGCCAGAAGTAACACGATATCTCCCATTTCCTAAATCTTCTACATTTTGATAAGCCGTTGGATATGATGCCGAGCCTATCACCAAAAACCATTCTGTTCCCATCTTCTCGTACCTTACTTTCTTAGCAGAAGAAATCTCTGCATCAGCCTCCCCTCTAAATTCAGGTCTAAGCCCCATTCCGAAAACTTGATCAGCCACCTCTTGAATAAGCTGATCTTTATGATCAGTGTTAGTCCATCTTCGAGCAATTTCTAAAAGGAATAAATCAATATCTTTTTTCCCCAGACGTTGATGCTCGTACCACATTTCTTCTTTTTGCGTTTGATAAAGGTTTAAATATTCATTAACGATTCTAGCCATTTCTCTTTTATATTCATTCAGGTCACGACGAGATCCATCTGTGTAGGACTGAACAATCACATCTACACACTTTTCTACATACTTCTCCATCTTTGTTTCTGTCATTTGAACAGCAACATTCACTGCATGAAATCGATCTAATTCAGCAGGACTTAAATTATTTTCTTCTTCAGAACTACTAAATGCAATGAATCGTAAATTAGAGGGACGATGGAGCAACAGCCATTTCACGAATGCTTCTTTTTGATCCTTTGAAAAACCTTTTTCTATACCCGATCCACTATTCCTCATCCACTCTTTCTGAAGTCTTTCCTCTTGTCCTCTTTCTCTGACTTGAGCCAATACCTCCTCTATGACATCCTCTGTAATTAATCTTTCAGCAACCCCTTCAAGACTCCCTGTTTGAAAAAATTCATTTAAAAGAGGCGCACTTTGAGGATTCAAATGAATATAATTGTAGAGTAAGGCCACATGTGTTTTATCTGGAGAAAGCCTTGCTTGAAGAATGAGTCGAGGTAAAATTCCCAACCCCTGTTTGAAAGGAGCTTTCCCTGATTGCGAAGCCGCAGTCCATCCTCCAATCAATTGACGTTCTTTGTGAAAATAACTCAAAGGCTCTTCATAGAAAACTGCTTCTGGATAAATCTTGGGAATAACATCTGTTTTTACTGAGTCAATATCATTGATTGCATCATGATAGACCATAATGGGATCTGTATTTTTTGTGTCTTTTAAAATTCTCTCAAGCACAAGAGATGCACTTTTTGAAGGTTTAAAATTAGGGAATACTTCTTCTATCCACGCTCTTGCTTTCTCTACATCTGATGTTCTTTGCCAAATACGAATGTAATTTTCCTCTAAAGCTCGGCTTAATGCGACCGATCGATCACATCCTTCGCCCAAATATTTTTTAAAAGATTTAACTGTTCGTTTAAGTTCTCTCCTTGTCACATCTTGCTTAGAATCTAAAAGACCTTCCGATAGAGCTTGTTTAATTTTTAAATGAACATTCGAAAGAATCTCTGCTTCTTTCTTATATTTTCTCTCAAACATTTGTTGGGTGATCACAGGAATATCTTCAGAAGGGACAGTTACATAAAAGACAGGAACATTTCTGGCAACTCTAAGAGGGGTGCCTTTTCGTCCATATTTTTCAGCATCATTCACTGTATAAAGCCATAAATTATTTTGATGAATGACAAGCTCTTGAAACAAACCTTCTTCAGCTGTTCTGGCAAATTCAGGAATAGCCTTATGAGAAAGTCCCATCATTTCTGGAAATTGCCAAAAATAAAGCCCCGGATTGGTATTGGCTTCATTATGAAGGAAAACAGTACCTCCCTGATGCACAGCTTTTAAATAAGCTGTTTCATCTCTCAAAGATAAATTTCCATAACGATCTCGGACAATTTGTCCACGAAATCCCTTTAAGTCTGTGTCTTCACCCAAAGTATATTCTTGTAAGTCATACTGAATAATTTTCGAAAAGATTCTTCCTATTTCTGTTTTTCCTTCCCCTGATGGACCTTCCAGCTGAATGGCTTTTGAACTACATTTTAAAGCCCTCGCTAATTGGCAAAAAATACGTCGCTCCGTATCCGTCATAATAAATCCGAAAACATTTTTAAGACATTCTTCAGCAGTCACAGAGCGATGAGAATCTATGTATTGTTTTAGGGCAGAAGACAATTCAAAACAAATATCATCAAAATAAATTTTGTCGTTTTTTATTTTTATTTGTGGAGAGTATTGATTTTCTACAATTTTAGCTAATTTTTCTCGATCTTTTTTCTCTTTCAATCTCAAATAAAAATAATTGTAAAATTCTTGTGAAAGAACTTTATCTTGAGCTTGATTATTCTCAATACTCACTCCTTTTATTCTTTTTGCAACTTCAATGAGATCATGAGTTCCTATTTGTGAGGATTCATCAAAAGCAGCTTCTCTCATTTTAGCCCATAAATCTAAAAGATTTTTGACAGTCGAATCTTCAAGATTTATTCCGTAACGCAAAGTGCGTTCTATATCTTCTCTATCGAAATCGGGCACAAACTGTCGTAAAGGACGATCCATAAAAGAAGCATCTTTTAAATCTGCGTCCCGATGCATGGTAAAAACAAGATGAATATTTTTCGGAAGTGTCACTGTTTTACCAATCTCAGGAACTTCTATCTGATTTTCCCAGAGAATAGGATTAAACAGAATTCTTACATTATCAGGCATTGCCTCTACATTCTCAAACACCAGATAATAATCCTTTTCAGGACGAAGTTTGGCTTCTTCTGCCATTCGTACCAATGCTCCATCTTGCCATTCCATTCCACTTTCGCCAGATGGTGAAAGTGCGTTATCTGTTACCCGTTGCTCGTTTCCAGTCATTGATTCTTTAACCGGTAACGGGTGACGGGCAATGGGGAACGGTTTTGGAACATACATCCCAAACAAGGCTTGCCGTTTTGTAAAATCACTCATTGGGAAATAATGAACTTGAGCATTTTTATCTTTAGCAATTTCTGTACATGCATTTTCTACTGCATGACCACTTTCATCTGATACCATTAAGAGCAAGGGACGAGAAACTGCTGCGGCTCTACGAATCATAGTTTCAGTTTGAGCAATGATGGGGATAGTGTCATTAGGAAGAGATCGCCACGCTTCGCTCGCGATGACAGACTTGGGTGCGTCATTGCGAGGAGACGATACTAAAGTACTACTTCGTTGAGACGACGAAGCAATCTCGTTTCTCCCATCCCCATATCTCAAAATCTCATCAATTCTCTTCTCCAAATCATTCACATTAAAATCTTGGACTTCTATCATATAACCCTCAAACAAAGATTTAAATTCTTCTCTTTTTAAACTAGCGATCAAAATTTCAATAAATGCTTTTCTACTTTCAACGTCTCCAAGTAAAAACCCATAAATATTTCCTGCAGTCATTATAAAAGATTCAAAAACAGCCTTGGGCTTCCCCTTAGAATCAGCAAAGCATTTACTAAAATCCACACTGAAACGCATCAACTCTCGGAAAGTCGCAACATACTTTGGATCTGATCCAAAGCCTTCAGCAAGTTTACAAAAGGCACGATGAAGATGAACACTTAAACCAATAATCGTATCTCTAGCAATAGGTGAGATTTCCTGTTTAGCATAGGGAGCAACAAATCCAGACACTAAATTATAGAATCGATTGTCCTTTAATTCCCCTTTTACTATTTTGACAAAATTTTTATAACTTAAACCAACGCCATACTCCCCCATCTTTTTTCTTAAATCAATATAAAGCCACACCATTTGAGGTTCTTTGTTGTAATTAGAGATATTAACTTCATGAAGAAGAGATTTGAGAACACCATGTTCATCATTTCCTTGAAAAATATATTTCTGAGAGCCGAAAGGATTCACCCTTTTTGCATATGCTTCACGTAATCTTGCAGGAACCAATCCCCAAATCGTCTCGCTGTTCAAATAAAATTGAAGGGTTTGATAGTCAGGGAATGACAATTGAACATACAATTCCTCAAGAACCCTCTTAAACATATCGCGTGCTATATCGGGTGTAATAACCTTATTGGAGCTTCTCTTCTTAACTTCTTCATGAATCTTTTGAACTTTAGCCAACCATTCATTTAAATTTTCACTTTTAAGATTTTCATGATCTATTAAGTTTGCATACATTTCCAAACACTCAAAAATTTCATCTTCTGACATATTTACAAGACTATCCTGACAATTTAAAACCAAAGAATAAGCTTTTTCTAAAATACTTTTCAATGTTTCTGGTCGAACTTTTTCATGATTCATCAAGTTCATTAACCATTCAAAAGCCTGAAGTTTAGCTTTCTTTGATTGAAAGGATGATAAAAAATCGTTTACAGAATTCATTATATTTTCACAATCTTCTGAACGCACATTTTTACAATTCAATATCCTTAGAATATTTCTTATGCCTTCATCTTTATCCTCTGAATCATAAATCTGAATAAACATTCTCATTTCATGTACCAATTTGCTTAATTGGCTTACTTCTAATTTAGGATGTTCAAGATTCAATCTCGCCAGATGAAGTACAAGATCAATATCTTTACCAATCTCCTCCACTTTAATTGATCGAAGACATTCTGATAATTGAGATAAAAATTTAAACAAAACAACCTCATCTCTCAAGACAGGATGATCTAACATCTCTATGATGAATCTTAAAGATTTTTCAAACGCCACTTTTAAATTTTTGGCATGTTCTTCTTCAAGAAGGGAAATAACCTCGAACCTTTCTTGTTTAGCTTTTTTTCGTGTTTCATACATTTTTGAATAATTAGCAACTAATTTTGAGAGCACTACAGGCAATAATTCATTAACCAAATTAACCGGATGCACTTTTTTGAGTCTAGAATGATTCAAAAAATCTCTTAATAATCCAAAATATTTTCTAAATTCTTCTCCTGACAATTTAAGTATTTCCATTCCATCAATTTCATCAAAAAATTGAGGAATCCATTCTAATAACTTTGCTACTTCAGTGGGATCCTTCGTAATATTGTCTTCCTGTTCCATAAACTCGAAAAGAGCATCAAAAAATTCAGCGTATTCATTGGGCTCGGAAATTTTGTAATGCTTTTTATCCCTAAACCAACTATATATTTGTGCTATTTGCTCCATTACTTGGCTGACATTACCATCACTTGTCACACATTTGCGTATAAGGGACAGGCCATGAGTTAAATAAGCTTGAAATTCTTCTGTAGAACGCCATGTGAGGACTGCATCCAGAAGACGAAATATCTGAGAATAGACGCTAGCGATATTTTCCGAATTGATTTTCTCGGACTCTATAATCTCTAAGAGCATAACAGCAACTTGTCTTTTTATCGCATTTAGCTCTTCCCCTTTAAAATCATCGCGCCCCATCACTTTCTCAAAGATACGAGATACAGATTCCATTAAAAACCTTGAGTTTGCAGCATTCACTTTTGGATGAAGCATAATCTTTTTACCAAGCTCAAATCCCTCTAACATAGCTTTAACATCATCTTTGGATGTATACGTCTCCTTCCAAGAATCAATTACCCTAACCCAACTCCTTAAAACATCAACAGGTTTTCTACGATCAAACTTTCCTTGTTGAATCAATTCATTTACTTGTTTAATACAGCTTCCAACCACTGCACTTTCAACCCCCGCTTCTAAAAGTTTCTTTTTCAATGAACCTATTTCAACAATTAAATCTAAGGCAGAATCAATGGTCATATCATCAATGTCTAATAGCAGCTGAATTGCCTTTTCAAAAATCGCTAAATATTCTTTTACTGTCAAAGCATCGTGCATCCCTTGCAATTTATTCTCAAAATAGATTAAACAGGATGTTGCATTTCGAGGAAAAATTTTAGGATGATTCAAAATAGCAAATATTTGATTCATAATAGCTTCTTCGTCAAAAATAATACTTTCCTCCCCATTAACCTTAAGAAAATCAAGCACATTCCAGAGAGCAACCGTAAATCCAGCCATTTGATCTTGTCCTAAAAAATTATCTATGTTTTGTTGGATATCACTAGGATCTACTGAGTTAGATTTAAGGGAAGCCAAGCATTTTTTTATAATTTTTTCTGTAAAAGTAATATCTTTGAAATTGATATCTCGATTTTGGGTTGATTTAATATTTTGTTTTAGTTTTTCAATAATCTCCTTATAACTTTTTACAAACCTTTCAATATTTTCTGAGTTGATTCCTTCTTCACCCACAAGGGTTAAAATATTTTCAAGCAAACCCGATGGAGTAATTACATCATCTCCATTATGCGGCCGCATTTCAGTGAAATCAGAGCCCATGAGATCAGCTAGAACACGTAAAACTGCCATACAGTTTTTTGAAGTGATTTTTGGATGATCCATCCATTGTTGAATAATCTCAGAAACCTTCTCAATTTCAGAAGCGTCAAACCCATAAGAGATAGCTAAACAGATAATATCAGCAATTGCGAAAACAATTTCTTTGGCATTTTCCGACGTAATTTTTTCATGGTCTACTCTTGTTGCAAATACATTAATTTTTATTTGTTTTCTAAAATCAAGTCCACTTAAACCTAAACAGGTAGAAAGATGATATGATCTTTTTGCTATTGCTATTATATTATCTATCGTTATTTTTTTATCCCTTTCCTCTAAGCTAGAAAGAAGGCTGGAAGCATTTGCAAATATCTGATTAAATATTTTTGAATTCATAGAAATACCTGGTTTAAACTCCAGTCCTCTACTTATTTCAGAAGAAATGATATTTAACCACCTTAAAACCTGGTCCCGCTCAATCTTCTTATCGTCTAAAGAGCGAACAACTCTTGCAAGAAAAAGAGCAAACTCATCAATCACTATTTCATGACCCTCAGATTGGATAAATTCTCCATAGAATTTATCGAATATATTCTTCAACTCCGTTAATATTTCAGGAATTTTATCTTGGGAAACCTTAGGATGATTCAGAAGATTAATCACACTGTCCCACATTTCCACCATGTTAGAAATAGAAGCAGGTTTCATCTTTGTTAGAGCTTCTTTTAAATATCTAAGACTAATAGCCGCATGTGGAGAAATCTTTTCTAACTTTAAAATCCTATTAATCAAAATAAAGAAAGTTCTCGCGTCCTTAGAAGAGAAATGTTTCTCCATATATTCAATAATATCCAGGGCATCAATTATAAAACTTGCAGCATCTTTTGGATTTAAATGAGGATGATCTAAAAAATCAAGAATCAGATTTTCCTTCTTTTCTTGGACAAGTGAGGTGTTCTCCAATGCAAGAAATAAAAGACTTATTTCTGAAAAAGTTTCTGCATCAATCTCAGGACGATCAATAAATTTGACTAAAACAGGAAAAATATTATTAAACTGAATAATTTTAATATTTTGATTTTTTGCTCTTTGAAATGAAGTCTTCATTTTTCTTAGCGCTTCTACAAGATTTCCAGAACTTACTTTTTCAGCACTCAGAACTAAAACCACCATATCAAAAGCTCTGACCATATTTTCAGTATCATCAGGATTTTCAGACTTTATGCTGATTTTCAAAATTGCAAAGATCAAATCCATTACCTCTGCCACATTTTGCTGAGAAATTTTGTTATGATCTAAGACCTCTCTTATTCTTTTAAAAAGTCCTCGTACAAAATCGATGTTTTTATTTTCAACCAAAGAAGTGGCCTCTTTTATCCACACTAAAACTTTCTCCATATGTTCGAATGAAATACTTTTGGTCCCCATCCAATTTCCCGTCATTTGAACGATCTCAATCATTTTCTCAGAGGCCTGGCCCAGCAATGTTCTGGCAAAAGCTTCATTTATTGAATCAAACAACGCCATCGCATCTATAACCTTTTGCCGATCAGGAGCTAAAAGAAAGTTTAATTGTTCAAAAAAATCCAAAGCTGCATCCACCACTTGCTCTTCGCTTACTTCCAATCTAACCACTTCTTCCTGTTTATCACTACGTCCAGCTATTGCTTCAAAATGATCATGACTTAAGTTCGTCTTGTATGCTTTTGTTGGAGATCCATTTTTCTCTCTCCAATTTTTTAGAATAGCCTTAAAAAATGATAAAGGATGTTTCATTTCACGCATAACGCGCGCTACACGGCGCATCACGTCTTTTCTTTTCAGCGTTCGATATGCATTTCTCCACTCCTGAATCGCTGCTAATACTTTTTTTAATTCACGTCCTTTAACACTCATCTCCTCCAATCTTTTTTTCGCCTTACGACTTAGAGATCGAAAATACAAATCAGCCACCACATTCCACACAATATTTAAAGCAAATAGGAAGAAGTAAGGAATGTATTTCAAATAGGTTAATAGCTTTGTCCAAAAGCTCACACGATTGTGATATTCAAAAAGAATTTTTCCATCGTCTCTAACAATTTCAACTCTTTGAATATTTTTATCTCTCGCATCCATGCTCAACAAAGTATGCTGATAGGGATGTAATTCTGTCACAATTCTGCGCGCATGATCAGGTGAAATCCTATATACCACTGTTGTATGCTCAGTTGCTGTCACTCTACTAACCTTCCCGGCATTTAAACCATTATTAATAATTCTTAAAGTCACTTGACTATTAGAAAGATCGATGGGGAGTGTTCTTGTTGGAGAAGCATGAAGATAGGAACCTCTTTCATCCGTATAAATTCTTAAATTCCCATGGAGCTGCCCTCTTCCTTGTACATTCAAATTATAATTACCTAAATATTGAGAAGGAGAAATTTTTACATGTAAAGACTCCGCATGAACGGTTTGAGATAACACTTCATTTCCAATTCTTTGTGAAATTCTTGAATCAAGATGAGGCGATGAAAATGAAAAGAACACGGCAAGCAACATAGAAGTTATCCCTACAGTACGTGCCCATGTTATCGAATTTAATGGAAACACCCAGAGTATAGTTAAAATTGCCCACATGATAGCTCCACCCAAAACCGATATATTTAAGAGAACAAGCACAGCTAAGAAAGGAAGACTCTGCAAAATAGGACCTATTAATTTTGTATACCATCCTGTGTATACAGAATCTCCATACCCTATTTGCTCAAACCATTTTTGCATCCAAGGCCAAAGCATGAGATAGGGATTTGGAGTTTGATGAAGGGTTTGATTACTTTGCTCCTTAGCTTCTGATCCAATTAATATTAATACCCCTTTTAACCATATGTCTAGACTAAGAACTTTACCGAGTGTCTGAAACAAACCTATTACTGCTTTTAAGCTAAAAATATTTTCTCTTATTTTTCCAAAGATTGCTCCTATCCAACAAAAAGCAACAATAGGAAGAAGACAGGAAATGAAAATAATCGGCACAAAAATAAATTTATGAAGAAACTTAAGGGAGTAATACTTCCATATGGCCCCATCCTTGTACTTTTCAACATGTTTTGCTACTTTGTCGAATGCCCAATCTGCAATCTTTGCACCAAGATCATTTGCTTTCTCAAATATAGATTTTTTCTCAGTAGAAATTGACATCTCTGAAGGCACTGTAGTTATGTCATCATCTTTATCATTTCCCGTGGGCATCGCTGAAGGTGTTTTGGGTTTTTCTCCTTGATCGGGTGGATTTATCCCTATTTTGAAATCAGAATCTCCATTTTCCTCTCTCTTACTTTCTTGCCTTGTCCAAACTTTTTCAGCTAATAGCCCCTTGGCATATTGAATATCTTTGTAGCGCTCCGGATAAAACACTTCTAAATACGAAATCACAGCCAAGGCATGATCCTGACCTAATTCCATTAGCTCTTTGATTTGGTCTCTTCCAAACTCTACTTCTGTTTTGTCATCCTCGAATGCTTTTGTCGGGGATCCATTGTTTTCGGTTTCTGCTCTTAATAAATCAAAAAAATGCTTATCGTAAACCTTACCTTCCCTCTTTACACTTTCTTCCCAAACATTAATTTGTTCTAAAATAAAGGCTGAAATCTCAATTTTGGTCGTTTTCCCCTCTTGAATGGCCTTTTGTCTTAATCCAGCCAAAAATGCCCTGACTAATTTCATGCGTGCAGCATGCTTTGCTTTCCCAAACTTGGTATCATTTGAATCTAAAAGAGCAGGAGGTGAAAGATAATGAATTTCTGGATTCTGAGAAAGGCCTACTCTTTCGTCTGAAGAAAATGCTCTATCTAATTGAGTATCAATCAATTGGAAGCATAGAATTGCGATAAAGATTCTCTTGGTAATAGGCGCCATATACGCTGAAAAGTATACCATTTTTTTCACTAAAAATCAAATACAGTAGCACCCAGTTGGTGTATTAGATTATGTGTAAAAGAGAAAGCCCCTAGCACAAGCTAAGGGCTTTGAGGGTATTCTCTAATCAGTCCAGAGAGACAGAAAGGAGAAATACCCATATGCAAACATTACCGATGATGTTACCAAATCAT
>JAYRIK010000254.1:0-2442 GCA_041906865.1 Candidatus Auribacterota bacterium | reverse complement strand
ACTTCTTGTTAGTTTTTTTGTTTTGCTTTGTCTGGTTTTATTTTTGACTCAATTTGAAGCTGGAGCTTATGAAGATTTATGAACGTATTAAAATATTAGTACTCATTGTCAGTTTGATTTTTGTTGTTCACATTATTTATCAATTACGATCGCCTCAGAAAAATAATCTTTTTCTTCAATTGTTTAGTAATGATGGGGACCCATCAAATGAAATCAACTCAAAAGTAAATAATTCAAACAAGAGTGGTAATTCAGTAGAATGGCAATCTTTGAAATGGTGTCGAACACGGGTTAGTTCAATCGAAATACCGCCAGTTAGATGTTTTCAAAAAGGATTAAAATGGATTGCTGAAGAAGGTATCAATAAATATGAATTAAATTTCATATCAGTTGAAAAATGGTTGGCGAAATATTGTACTTTAAAAATTAAAAAAATTAATTCAATTACTACCAATAATACAAACAAAGAAGGTAACAATAATTCAAATAGACCCCATTTACTTATTCATGTTGAATTTATTGATGGCAGCACTCTTAATATTGTTCAATTAAATGAGAATATGTATCAGGAGAAAGATAGTGATACATATTTCTACTCTGAAGAGCTTCAGTTAGCTACTAAGGATTTTTTTCACATGGTCACACTTTAATTTTATATAAAACTCAAACCATATTTTAAAATAACATGCTTAGAGGATTACACGCAATTAACGCATAGAATTAATACCTTAAAAAGGTCTATTGTGAGTACTTTTGCTTATTTCATTGGGTATTTTATTTTTTAATTTATTTTCCTGTCTATCTAACTCTTTCTGTTTGTTGACAATTTCCTCATTGAATTTTAGATTTCCCCGTCCGCGTTCAGGTGTAGCTCAGCTGGTAGAGCAGGTGGCTGTTAACCACCCTGTCGGGGGTTCGAGTCCCTCCACCTGAGCCAATTCTTTAATGATTTCAATAACTTAATTCATTTGGTAGGTGGTTTTCAGGTAGGGGTTGTAGGTGTTCTACATTAAAGCCCCAATCCATTTTTTCCGATTCATTCGGTGGAGATGTGATGACCAAGAAAACCAAGTCAGTAAAAAAAGAAAAATCCAAAAATTATCAGACGAAAACTCCTGAAAAAACTCTGCGGAGTAAAGGCTATTTTTATTCTCAAAAAAGAGAAAAGGCCGATGGTTCAATTTCTTGGCGAGTGATTTTTGAAAGTTGGTGAGACGGAAAGAAAAAACCTGAAATCGTTCCGAAATCTATGTATCCCGATTTGGGCGTGAAGACTGAAATGACTCACGCACAAGTCAAACAAGCCCTTCAAGATTACAACAAAATCCGACGGAAAGAAATCAAGGTCAGCCATTCACAAATCAAGGCCCTCAAACGCTTTGAAGAGATGAAATCCTATAACAAAACTTTTTTCCCTCCGAACTATGTGGAGGAGTTTTTGAATCGTCTGATGTCGTCCAGTGATGGCAAGCCGAGATTCAAAAGGCGACTGGTTCGCAATTTTCAAATCGTTCAAGAAATGATTGTTGAACTCAACATTTTGCCTCATCATTACGAGCAAGACCTTGATAGATTTATTTCCTATTTCAAAGAAAAGAAATACTCTGCCTCTTATTCAAAAGATGTCCTTTGGGTTCTGAACAAATGGGGCCACTTTTACAGTCGGAAGCGACAAACATTTTTTGAACCCATTGGTCGGCTACGAGTGAAAACTCAAAACGCCATCACCACCGCCCAGAAAGAAAAAGGCGGAGTGAGAAAAGTCAGTAAGCCGATGACCGCCGAACTACTCAAAAAGTTAAGAAGTAAAATCAACACGGATAAACTTGAAGAACTTCAAAAATATCATTGGGTCTTTATTTCTTTTGTCTTTGGACTACGACCGTCGGAGTGCGACTCCGCCTTGAAAGAAAAAAAGATTGAGACCATCAACGGGGTGCCCACATTGGTCATCATTCAAACGAAATTGACGACCGTAGATGAGGAAGAAAAAATCAAGCGAGTCCCCATTATCTGCGAGGAACAAGCGGAAGCCCTTGAACTGATTAAAAAAGGACAAGCCAAGCGACCGACTCCGAGATGGTTGGCCGAACACTTCAAAGAAAATAAATTATCGTCAGACACCGAACAAACTGATGATGAGTTAAGGGAAGAAGTCAAAAAATTATCGGGAGAAGTCTTTGACCTCTATTGCGGGCGTAAGGGCTTTACTGATTTTATGATTTCAAAAGGCCAAAGTCTGGAAAATATCTCAATGTTCTTGGGCCACAAAAACATTCAGACAAGTTGGAAGTTCTATAAAGACCGCAAGCGAGTGGATTTTGACCCTACGGATTTCACCTTGAAGAACTATAAAAAAGCGGTGGGAAAGTAGGGCAAACGCCCTACTAACAAGCTATTTGTTCGCCGAGAAGACAAACGGATAAGAGACATTTACGATTT
>JAYRIK010000253.1:0-3405 GCA_041906865.1 Candidatus Auribacterota bacterium | reverse complement strand
TCGCTGTCGGAGCCTGATCCACCGCCTGATCCTGAACCGGATCCACCACCGGATGGGGGATCTACAATACCTTCTGGGTCAAAAGAAACACCACCGCCTGGAAGAATTTCTCCACCTCCTGATGATCCTGATGATCCAGCTTGTGTGTCATCTATTTGATTAAACCGAACCCATTCCACATGACCATCTGCAAAACCTGCAATGGCTCCACCTAAATGTCGAAAAGACACGTCATCCTTTGTCGTCACAGCATCTTTATTAGAACTGTCTGTGACCACAATGGTATTGGATGGGTCCACAATGTCGTTTAAGTTGCGTCCTTCTACGAGAGTATTAATTCCATAAGAATAAGTAGGATTTGCATCTGTAATAGAACCGCTTATTTTCGGACATCGAGTCACATCCATTTCATGGGCATAGTAAGACTGCACATTGGATGCATAAGCGTAACTACCTGAATTTGGCGAGGTTGAATCTTGATAAAAATGTTCTACTTTAGCCAATTGAGTAGGGAAGCTCTCATAATCATGTGCATACATGAGGAGAGCTGCTGCAAGATTTTTTTGATTATTAATACACTTAGCTTGCAAGCCCTTTTCCCGAGCTGCTGTAATAGCTGAGGCAAGAAGCGATATGATAATGATAATGATTGAGACTGAGGTGAGAATCTCCAAAAACGTGTAACCGTCACTTCTTTTTAGAAGAGTTTTCATTTTACCCTCCAGCTTGGGTAAGCAATAAAAAACCTGATCTTCAAATGATTGCTTAATCACATTCGAAGAACAGGGTTTTTGTATTGCTTAACCCTTTGGCAGCCCAGCTACCCTATTAAAGATCGTAAATCGTACTTCGCTTTCGTATCTCACTCGAGATACGCTTCACTAAACACGAGCTACGGCTTTTTTGAGGGCCTGAAGCTTTGCGTCCTGCTCTTTCGAACAGTTTGCCTTTTTCAAGGTACTGTTTATTCAGTTGTACCAGCTAGTGGTTCTAGCTACTTCATTACTTCTGATTAAAGGCTATCATTTGGTTTGAGCCTTTGTCAAGCTTTTCTTGATAAAATGTGGAAGAAATGAGCTAGTTTACGTAATTGATTTGTGTGAAGATAGTTAGGTTTATTTGATCTGGAGGCTGGAAAAATAGGAGTTTAATTTATTGTGAAAATAGTTCATTCATCGCTTCATTCATGGCAAGTTCCTCCTCGTGAGGCTATGCAAATACAAGCTCATTTGGCTGAAAAAATCTTAATTTCTGAGCTCAAAGAACCTGTAAAAGTGATTGCAGGAGCCGATATTTCATTAGATCTGAAACAAGGAAATGGAATTGCAGGGATCATTGTTTATAGCTTTCCAGAGTTGAAAGAATTGGAAAGAAAGTATTTTGTTGGAAAGCTTTCTTTTCCATATATTCCAGGACTTTTAAGTTTCCGAGAAGGTCCTTTATTATTAGAAGCTTTTTGCAAGCTTGAACATGAGCCTGATCTTATTTTTTTCGATGGGCAGGGGATTGCCCGTCCACGAAGATTGGGTATTGCAAGTCATTTGGGTCTTTGGTTAGACAAACCTACGATTGGATGCGCGAAGTCTCTATTGATTGGGAAATTTATAGAGCCTCCTTCTCAAAAAGGAAATTTTACTACACTGATAGATAGAGATGAAGTGATAGGAGTTGTGTTAAGAACAAAGGATCATGTGAATCCTATTTTTTTATCCCCAGGACACAAAATAGATTTAGAAACAGCTATTCAATTTACTTTAGCTTGTTGTGACGGATATCGAATTCCAAAGCCTACTCGAGAGGCGGACAAATATGTTGGCCAGTTAACCAGTTAGCCTGTTCGCCGGTTCACCCGTTCTCCAGCTTTTAAAGTTTTTATTCTTTACTGGCAAACAGGAAAACTGGAAAACCGGTTAACTTTTTTTGACAAAACATCTCAACCAGTCCTTTTCTTCTACAATCTGTAGAAGTTCATGTCTCGTCATTTTACACCAGGCAGGCAAGTCGAGTTTCATTCCCCAATCATCGGAGAGGATTTCTAAAATATCACCCTTTTTCATTTTTTTTATTTTTTTTGCAGTTTCAATGATAGGTTGAGGACAGAGTTGGCCGAGTGTATTAAGAGAAGCTTTAGGTTGATTGTTAGCGGGTTTCATTCTTCAATAACATGAATATCTTCTTTTTCTAAAGCGACTCCTACGACTTTTTCAAATTCAGCAAGTGCTTTAAGATATTCAATTTCAATTCTTATTTTATTAGATTTGGCGATGGCAAGATCTTCTTCAAATTCAAGAACATTATGACTGGTAGAGGTACCCGCTTCATATTTTTTTTGCTCGGCTTGAAGAGCTTCTTCAGCAAATTTTTGTGAAGATGTTGCGGCCTGAATTCTTTTCCAAAATGTTTCTACTTTGTTTGCGGTTGTGTCGACTTGAAGAATAATTGCATTTTCTAATCTCTTGATTTCAAGAAGGCTTCTTTTGATCTGAAGTTTAGATTGGCTGTAATGGGCTTTGTTCATTCGATTTCCTAGAGGGTATTTAAAGACCAAACCTGCACCCCATACGGGATGATTTCCTTCAGCTAAATCTTCCCAGCTATTTCCAAAACTTCCAGCTAAACCATTAAGACCTAAGGTCCCTTCTAAATCAATGCGGGGAAGAGATTGATTGAGATAATACTTAAGAAAAATATTTTGATTGGCGAGTTCAATTTTTGCTTGTTCCAAATCTGTTCTATGTGTCAATGCTGTTTGTATGGCTTCTTTTAGATCAGTCTCTTGGTGAAGGGGAGAGGATGAGTCTTGAGGGGAAAATTGTTCTTCTAGGTGAGAAGAAATATCTTTTAATAAAAGGCTTTTAAGTTGATTTGTTTTATCTTTGATTTCATGTTCCGCTGTTAAAATAGCTTCTTCTCTTACCGCAACACCTGCTTCAGATTGAACGACTTCTAGCCCAGGCAATGTTCCAATATTTGCACGTGCACGATTTTGTTCTAATAATGATTGGGAGAGCTTGAGAGATTCTTTTTTGACTTCAAGATCCTGATAAGCAAAAACAAGATCCCAATAAGTAAATTTTACTTGGGTCATAAGATCAATCATGGTTTGTTTCAATTTTAATTGTGAGGACGCGTATTGATTCTTTGAAATACGAATGTAAGCAAGATTTGATCCAAAACCAAAATCTTTAAGCAGCGGTTGAACAAGGGTTGCAGAGGCATTTTGTGGATATTCTGCATTGAATTGATTAAAGGTGCTTTTATTGCGTGTAGATGTAAAATCAAATTTATATTCAGTGCCCAAAGGGATTTTCCCGGTCAATCCCGAAGAGAAGAAAATATTTCGATCTTCCGTAGCTTCTAATCCTCCAGCTGCAATCGAGTATTGGCGTGTGAGGGGAGTCTCAT
>JAYRIK010000252.1:0-8014 GCA_041906865.1 Candidatus Auribacterota bacterium | reverse complement strand
TGGGATGAGGGTCCTGAGGCTGGAGGTGAGTTTGGTCCTTATCTTCAGTCTGAAAGGATTGGGATTTACCGTGAGTATGCCAAAAAATTAGAAGAAAAGGGGCAGACCTATTTATGTTACTGCTCCAGCGCAGAACTAGAAGCGCGTCGCCAAATGTCTCAAGAAAAAGGTCTTGCACCTCGGTATGACAATCGCTGCCGTTATTTGACTCCAGAAGAAAAATTAAAGTATGAATCGGAAGGTCGTACAGGGGTGATTCGATTTAAAGTAGAACCTCAGATTGTAAAGATTAAAGATTTAGTACGAGGTGAAGTTACTTTTGATACAGCCCTTTTTGGAGATTTTGTCATTTTTAAATCAGATGGTTTTCCGACTTTTCATTTTGCAGTGGCTGTCGATGATGGACTCATGAAGATCACTCATGTCATTCGAGGCGAGGATCATTTATCGAATACACCTCGTCATGTTTTACTCTTTAATGCGATGGGATTTGATGTTCCTCAGTTTGCACATTTGTCTATGATTTTAGGGCCTGACGGAACTCGGCTCAGCAAGCGTCATGGAGCGACTTCTGTTGGTTTTTATTGTGATGAAGGGTATTTAGCTCAAACCTTACTTAATTATATGGCGCTTTTAGGCTGGTCCAATGGAGATGATCAGGAAATTTTTACTAGGAAGGAACTCGTTGAAAAATTTTCCATCGAACGTGTGGTTGGTTCTCCAGCTATTTTTAATCCAGAGAAACTTCATTGGATAGGAAAAGAACATTTAAAACGGATTTCAGCTGAAGAAATTTTCCTGAATTTGGAAGAACACTTCCCTGAGGCTATTTCAGGAGAAATCGATCGTGCTCAGATTTATGCGATGATTAATTTTGTGAAGGATAGGGCAGGGACGTTAAAAGAGTTAGTAAAAGAGTTGAAGGTCTTTCTTGAAGAGGCTGATTTGACCCAAGAAGAAGTTCAAAAAGCGTTTGCTTTGCCAAGGGCCAAAGATGTTTTAATGAAGGTTTCAGAAGCTCTGGAAAAGGACTGGACCGGCCCAGATTTCCCTGTAAAATCCCTTTCGATTTGTCAGAAAGAATTAGGTGTAAAGGGTAATGAATTTTATCCTATCTTTCGTTTGGCTCTTACGGGCCATCCTCATGGACCGGAACTTAAAGATTTATGTCCTGTTATGGGGAAAAACGAAGTAACAAGAAGACTGAAAAAAGCAGTGCAAAAAATCGAACAAATGTAAGGTTAGTATGTCGATCAAAATTTACAATACGTTAACCCGAGAAAAAGAAATTCTTACTCCTTTGACACCCGGTAAAGTCCGTATGTATGTTTGCGGAGTGACGGTTTATGATTCTTGCCATATTGGACATGCTCGAGCGGCCATTGTTTTTGATGTCATTTATCGTTTTCTCAAAAATTCTGGATTGGATGTGATGTATGTTCGAAATTTCACGGATATTGATGACAAAATTATTAAACGAACACAAGAGCTGGGGGTTGATTATCAGTCTTTAACTCAAAAATATATTCAAGAATATCAAGATGAAATGAAACTTTTGAATGTGATTGAGCCTGCGATTCAGCCTAGAGCCACTCAGCATATTCAGGAAATGATTAAAGTTATTCAAGGTTTAATCAAAAATGGACTGGCTTATGCTGTTGGAGGAGATGTCTATTTTGAAGTCGCAAAATTTTTGCCTTATGGGAAACTTTCTCGCAGAACTCTCGATGAAATGAAAGTTGGAGCTAGAATTAATCCGGATGAGAAGAAAACTCATCCGGAAGATTTTGCTTTATGGAAAGGGACAAAACCTGGAGAGCCTTCGTGGGAAAGTCCTTGGGGTCCGGGTAGACCTGGGTGGCATATCGAATGTTCAGCCATGAGTATGAAACATTTAGGTGAGACCTTTGATATTCATGGGGGAGGTTCAGATTTAATTTTCCCTCATCATGAAAATGAAATTGCTCAGTCTGAAGGTTTTTCAAAACATGATTTTGCTAAGGTGTGGATTCACAATGAAATGATCATGATTGATCAAGCCAAAATGAGCAAATCTTTGGGAAATGTTTTTGTGTTGAAAGAATTATTGAAAAGATATTTCCCGCGTGTCATTCGCTATTTTATTCTCTCTAAACATTATCGTACGCCTATGGATTTTTCTTTTGAGGCTATTAGCGAATCGGGGCAAGCTTTTGAACGTATTGAAACTACGGTTGCTCGAGCAGAAGAAAAATTAGGTGCTCGCCCTAAAATGGACGTATCTTCAACACAAGGTAAAGAATGGTTCTTACTTTTTCAGGAGGCCATGGAAGATGATTTTAATACACCTAAGGCTTTGGGCGTTCTTTTTAAACTGTTGACGCAAATGAATCAGGATATTGATCATGAGAGTTTAGACTCTTTGAAAAATGAATTTTCTGTTCTTCTTAAGATGCTTGATTTATTAGGACTTCAAGTGGATACAGGAAAAATTCATAAGATTAAAGAAGAAATTCTTTTTGAAGAAGAAAAGGTAAGGGCTCTTTTACAAGCGAATCGTTTGACCGACCAAGAAATTGAATATCTTGTGAGATCTCGTGAAAGTGCGCGTCGGCAAAAGCTTTGGTCTTTCTCAGATGAAATTCGCAACTTCCTTATTGCTAAGGGGATTGTGATTCAGGATGAGAAGGATGGAGTGAAGGTGATTAGAAAGTAGATTGGAACCTGTGAAAAAGGCTCATCTGCTGCGTTACCCGCTTCGCTTCTTTGTGCGGTGTACCATCAAATGTACACCTCCGTAGTCGCTTGCAGGTGCGTGGGGACTATAAAAACATGTCTAAGCCTTTTTGATAGGTTCTAGTGTGGTCTTAAAACTTTTGGGAAATATGGCAAAGAGAAAAAAAGGTTTTTTCATCACGATCGAAGGCCCGGAAGGTAGTGGCAAAACAACATTGGCTCAATCGCTTTTCGAATTTCTCCAATCAAAGAATGTTCCTGTGCTTTTGACTTATGAGCCTGGAGGAAGTGCGTTGGGTCAAGTTCTTCGTCAGGCACTTCTTCATCAATCTTATTTAACCAATGCATGGGCAGAGCTTTTTCTTTTTGAAGCCGATCGAGCTCAGCATGTTGAAGAGGTGATTGGGCCTGCTCTAGACAAAAATCAAGTTGTAATTTGTTGTCGTTTTTATGACTCTACGACTGCTTATCAAGGTTATGGAAGAGGTTTGGATTTAGATTTAATTGCTCAACTCAATGAGAAAGCGACCGGAGGGCTCATCCCAGATTTGACTTTACTTTTGGATATTGCACCTGAGAAAGGTTTGCCAAGGGCGTTTAAATCTAGAGGAAAGAAGGATCGTCTGGAATCTGAAGAACTTTCTTTTCATCGTAAACTTCGTAAGGGTTTTTTGACTTTAGCCAAGAAAGAACCCAAAAGGATTCAAGTTATACGAGCTGACCAAGCTTTTGAAGATGTTAAAAAAGAAGCCATTCAATTAATAGAAAAACTCGAATTTAATTTTTAATATTCTATGCAGACTAAAAATATTTATTTTTTACAACAATCTCTTTTTCATCATCGAGCAGCTCATGCCTGTCTTTTTTATGGGCCGGATATTTCAACGTTATCAGAAGCTGGAAAATGGTTTGCAAAGGCTTTGAATTGTCTCTCATTTGAAAAAATGAAGGAACCGTGTCAGAAATGTATTTCCTGTCAAAAAATAGAGAAGGGCCTTCATCCAGATGTGATGACATGGACTCCTCAAGGAGCTTTAAGAAGCATTCGAATTGATCAGATTCGAGAACTTCAAAATCAGGCTTCTTTTAAGTCTTTTGAAGGAAAATCAAAAGTTCATATTTTGCAAGAAGCAGATTGTCTTCATATAACAGCAGCCAATGCCCTGTTAAAAGTTCTGGAAGAGCCACCTCCTCAAACTTTTATTGTTTTAACAACGACTCATCCTGAAAGTCTTCTTCCAACCATTCTATCGCGATGTCAACTTTTCCCATTTCGATCAGAATCAGAAAATTTTTCATTTGAGATGTTTCCGGAATGCGAGGGAAACTCTGCCTTTTTAAATATTTTGAAAGAATTAGCGGGGGGAAGTCTTGCAAGGGCTAAACATCTGGTTGAAAGTGGTGTATGGGAAAAGAAAAAAGTTCTCTTAAAATCATTTGAACAAGGTTTGTCAGGATCTTTCATTTCTGTTTTTGGTCAAGCGGAACGCATTGTTCGAGAAGTTGAAAATGAGATCGGTATTTTAGAAGATAAAATTGATTCGGAAGAAAAGCAGGAAGATCCTTCTGCTAGGAAAAAAGCTGAAGAAGAAAAAAAGGTTTTTCTTTCTAGTGAGCGTTCTCGAATTTTAAGAGAATTTTTACGTCTTGTTTTAACTTGGCTTTGGACGTTTTCTGAAAAGGAATTTATTCCAAGATTTCCTCAGTGGATGGAAGCGGTTGAAGATGCTAAGAGATTCTTAGATCGGGGAGCTCAACTCAAATGGGTAATGGAAGTATTGCTGATGAAAATAAGACCTGATTTTGAGAAAAGTAGTCATTCCCGAGTTCTTTAATCGGGAATCCAGGTAAATTGGATCCCCGATAAATACTTTCGGGGATGACATCACATTGGTGAAAAACAGTTTTTGTGGGTACTATGAAAAATAATTTAGAAATTCAAATGAGGGATTTTGGACGCATTGAATTCCTCGATATAGGGACTCAGGAAATTAATTTTGGTGATATTTGTATTGTGAGATCAGATTATGGATTGGATTATGGAAAGGTCGTTGCGAGTTCTGATCGCTCCAAATTTCATGTTCAATTTTCAAGTGAAATTCCTGTTTATCATCTGATTCGTCAAGCCACTCCTGCAGATCTGGAGCAAATCGAGAAAAATCGAATTTTAGCTAAAGACACTTTAATGCCTTGTCGTGAAAAAATTTCATTGCATCGCTTGCCCATGCGGGTTTTATCAGGAGAATACAGTTTTGATCGACATAAACTTGTCTTTTATTTTACGGCGGCAGATCGAATTGATTTTAGGGCTTTGGTTCGTGATTTGGCTACGCTTTTCAAGGCGCGTATTGATTTACATCAAATTGGAGCTAGAGACGAAGCCAAATTGATGGGAGGAATTGCCCCTTGTGGAAAGGCTCAAGTTTGTTGCACGCAATTCATGACGCATTTTGATACGATTACGACAAAAATGGCAAAAGTTCAACGTTTTCCTGTTCATCAGGAAAAGTTATTAGGGTTGTGTGGACAGTTAAAATGTTGTTTGAAATTTGAATTAGAAACTTATGAAGAGCTCTCAAAAATAATGCCAGATGATGGTGCTTACGTCGTGACTAAATTAGGCAAAGGACGCGTTCTTTCTGGCAATATTTTACGCCAAATGGTCACGGTTCGGCTTGACGATGAACGATATGCTGAGTGCTCTGTAAATGAAATTACTTTGATGGAGAAAGAAGATGACAAAAGGAAGCGATAAATATTTTTTAACAACCGCTATTGATTATGTGAATGCGTTGCCTCATTTAGGTACTGCTTATGAAAAAATTGGGGCTGATGTGATGGCTCGTTTTAGAAGACTTCAGGGCAGAGAAGTTTTTTTTCTGATGGGGGTTGATGAACATAGTGTCAATGTTGAGAGAGAGGCGAACAAAAGAAATATCCCTGTTCAACAATATTGTGATGATTTAGCTTCTCAGTTTGAAGAAGTTTGGAGATCTCTTGGAATTACTTATGATCATTTTATTCGAACCAGTGACCCCAATCATGTCAAAACTGTTCAGCATGTCTTTCAAGCTATTTTTCAAAAGGGGGACATTTATCTTGGAAATTATGAAGGATGGTACTGTAATTCTTGCGAAGCTTTTTTAAAAGAAGGGGATCTTGTTGATGGAGTCTGTGCGACTCATAAATTAAAACCTGATTGGATTCGTGAGAAAAATTATTTCTTTGCTTTATCTCGGTATCAGGAAGCCTTAAAGCGGTTACTTCAAAACACACCTTCTTTTATTCTTCCCAAAGTACGATACAACGAAATTCTCAATGTCATTGAGGGGGGATTAGAGGATATTAGCATTTCAAGATCTGGGGTGAGTTGGGGCATTCCTTTACCTTTTGACGCTCAGCAAGTAGTTTATGTATGGTTTGATGCCCTGATCAATTATATTTCTGCGATTGGCTATCCTTACGACTTGGAACGTTTTAAGGATTGGTGGCCTGCCCAGGTTCATATTATTGGAAAGGATATTACGCGTTTTCACTGTGTTATTTGGCCTGCGATGTTGATGAGTTTGGGTTTGGAGCTTCCTCAAAATGTTTTTGGCCATGGATTTGTTTATTTGAAGGGGGAGAAAATGAGTAAGACAACAGGAACTTTGATAGGACCTGTTGAAGCAGCTGAAAAATTTGGTTCAGATGCTTTGCGCTATTTTTTAATGCGAGAAGTTCCCTTTGACCGAGATGGTGATTTCTCATGGGAAGCGTTTACAACGCGTTATGAAGCTGATTTGGCCAATGATTTAGGTAATTTAATTCAACGAACCCTTTCCATGGTTCAGCGCTATTTTGATGGGATTATCCCTAAACGTTCTTCCTATACGCCAAGAGATGAGGAAATTATCGAGGCTTCAAAAAATGTTTATCGTAGTTTTGTAGAAGGTATGGAGCATTTTAAATTTAGTGAGGCCTTAGTCCAGCTTTGGAGTTTGATTCAAAAATACAATGGTTATGTGGGAGAAATGGCGCCTTGGGGTTTGGCTAAGGATCCCGCACAAAAAGGAAGATTGGGCACGGTTCTTTATCTTTTAGCAGAAGGCATTGCAAGAATTTCTCTTTTAATTGAACCATTTATGCCTATGACATCCGAGCGTATTCGTTTACAACTGGGGCTTACCACAGATAGACTTTTTAGAAATTTTTCAGATTTAGAAATTTGGGGACAATTACCTTCGGGGATTCGTTTAGGACAATTGGAACCATTATTTCCAAGACCTGTTTAACGAATTACGAAAACTACATTTAGGCTTTTACTAATGAGAAACAAAGGATTTTTTAATGAATGATTATTCATGCTTTGTTTCTCACAGTGAAAACAGTGCTGCTTCGCTGCATAGTACTGGCCTACATAAATCTATTCATACTAACCCCAAAGGGGCTATAAAAACATGTGAATGGCCTAGTAAATGATCGATACACATGCACATTTAAATGATTCAGCTTTTGATCAAGATCGTGAAGCCGTTGTTGAAAGGGCACGCGAAGCGGGTGTCGAATGGATTTTGGATGTGACAGAGGATGTTCCATCAGCCAAAAAATCATTGGATCTTTTTAAGAGTTCTTCATTTGTCGGATGCGCTGTTGGATTACATCCACATGTGGCAAGAGTTTTAAACTCGGAAGAGTTGAAAGAGTTTTCACTCCTTATTAAGAATCCTCAAGTGAAAGGGATTGGTGAGATAGGGCTTGATTATTATTATGAAAAGCAGCCTCCGGAGATACAAAAAAAGGCTTTTCAGCAAATGTTAGACTTGGCAATACAGGCTCATCTTCCTATATTCATTCATAATCGAGACTCAGATCAAGATCTTTTAGAGATATTAAGAATGCCTGCATATCAATCTTTAAAAGGGATTATTCACTGTTTTACAAGTACCTGGGAAACAGCAGAAGCGTTATTAAATTTAGGTTTTTATATTTCTTTTTCTGGGATTATAACGTTTAAGAAGGCAGAGGATTTAAGAGAAGTTGTAAGAAAAGTTCCTTTAGAAAAAATCTTTTTTGAAACAGATGCGCCTTATTTAACCCCTGAACCTTATCGCGGAAAAAGGAATGAACCTTCTTTTGTGAAACAAACAGCTCAAGAAATTGCTCGAATTAAAGGGGTGAGTCTTGATAAGCTTCAGGGGCAGATTAGGGAAAATGCGAATAAGCTTTTTGGAGCTCTATCTTAGTAGTTTTATAAATTTTAGTTTTCGAATTTTTAAACGCGGAGAATGATGAACTATTACATTGGCGTGGACATGGG
>JAYRIK010000251.1:0-10252 GCA_041906865.1 Candidatus Auribacterota bacterium | reverse complement strand
GTTTTTAAATATTTCATAGTTGCAGCTTTTTCCTCTTCGCTTGAACGAGACACAGGTTCTATTAAAAGCTTCCAGGAAAACTTTTCATCAGGACGTTTAAAAATCCCTTTAGATTCTCCCTCTTGTAGTTTGGGGAGAGCTTCCAATTCGGACATTTTTTCCGAGGCGAGTCGTGTTGCTTGTAAATCTTCAGATGTTACTCGATGAACGCGAGCCGCATAAGCAAATGAACGAATGGTTGCCGTAATCGCTACGCTCAAAATAACAATCGCCAGCAATGCTTCAATAAGAAGAATTCCTGAATAAGAGCTCTGCACAACTTTATTCTTCGAGCAAAGTCGAGAAGTATCAAGTTCAAAATCTTCGTTCTCGACAAGCTCGAACAGTAAAAATTGTATCTCTTGGTGAGTTTGAGGAGGTTGTGCAGAGGTCTTTGAATTTGATTGATGTGATTGTGCCGTCATAAGCTAGATTTCTCTATAATCTTACCTGTCACTGTTATTTGACAATCTGTTGATTCTCCCATGGTATTACAAAATCTTATGCTTGAAACAGTCGCAGATCCATCGGGATAAAAGTAAATCTCATTTTCATCAGTTTGAATTTGATACCCCTGAGGCAAAATCTGAAGTTTGCCTGCGCCACCCCTCAAAGGTAAATAGGGTTTTGTTAAATCGTCTGATTGTAAAAATAAACCAAAAGCTTGGTTGCCATCAGGTCTTTCTAAAACAGAGATTTTATAAACACAGCCTTGAACCATTGAAAGTTCATGTGCGCTTTGAGCTAATCTTTCAAAACGACTCACAAAAGACCTCAGTCTTAAATTTTCGTATGAAGATCTAAATCGGGGGACAGACATTGCAACTAAAATGGCAATGATTGTAGCAACAATTAAAAGTTCAATAAAAGTGAAGCCCGCTAGAGGAGCCTGGGATTTCTTATATTTCTGTGAGGAGATTTTGAAAAACTGTTTTGCCATTATTTAGAGGCAATTCCCACATCATAAAGTTCATTCAACTCTGTACTTTTTCCCAATTCGTTACATCATCTGCATTTGCTTCAACTCCATCTGGACCAGGAGAAAAAAGATCAAATCCTGCTGTATTTACATCTCCAGGACATTTATAAACATAAGCGTGTCCCCACGGATCTTTAGGAATTTTTTTTAAATAAGGACCATTCCAATTTGCTGGAGTAGGGGAACCTGAAGGTTTCTGAACCAAGGCTGCAAAGCCTTGTTCCGTTGTTGGATAATTCCCATTGTCCAGTTCATACATATCCAATGCAACACTGATATTAGAATCAATGTCAGCTTTTGCAGCAGTCACACGCGCTTCTTGAGAACGCCCCACCAATCTTGGAACAGCCAAAGCTGCAAGAATTCCAATAATTAAAACGACAAGCATAATTTCAATGAGTGTGAAACCTTGTTGAGAAAAAGATTTTACTCTTTTCTTTTGATCAAGCATATTTTCTCTCCGAATAATAAAGATGAAAAAATGAATTGAAGCATGGGACATGATAAAGCAAGAAAAGTTTACTATAAATCTGATCAAAAAGCCGGAGATACAAGGCACATGCAAATGACTGAGGAGGCGTATGTTCTCTTATACGCCGCACAAAGGAATGCAGCATGCAACGAAGTAGATTTGGCTTTTTCATCGGACTTTATTTTACCAGAAAATTGATTTGGAAAATGGGTAAAAGCATCGCCATCACAATAAATCCTACAACACTTCCAATAATCAGAATCATGACAGGTTCGAGAAGAGAAGTCGCAAGTTTAATATCTCTATCTAATAATCTCTCATAAGATTCTGCTATTCGCTTGAGAGATTTTTCAAGTTCTCCACTTTCTTCGCCGACGGTTAGCATGTTCACCACATTCACGGGCAAAAATTTGCTCTTTTTTAAACGCTCTCGAATACGTTCACCCTTTTTAACTCCTTCTGCAAGATTTTCAATTTCTCTTTCTAAAATCATGCTCTTCAATGTTCCTTGAATAATCTCTAAGGACTCTGTAAATGAAACTCCATTGGCCAAAAGCATGTGAAGCGTTCTTGTGAGTCTGGCAATTTCACTGTCTCGATGAATTTCTCCAAAGAAAGGTATTCTTAAAAATAATTTTTCCCAAAAAATACTTCCTTCTTCTGTTTTTCGATGTTTTTTAAATGCTAAAAATCCAAAAACAGCGGCAATCAAAAGAATCCAACCATACACACTGACGGCATGACTCACATAAATTAAAACACTCGTAAGAAAGGGAAGACGTTGTCCCAAATCTTCAAAAATACCCGACATTCTCGGAACAACAAAACCCAAAAGTACTCCAATCACACCAAATCCAACAACACTCACAAAAATAGGATACGCCAAAGCTGCTTTAACTTTAGATCTCATTTCTTCCTGAGCTTCTGCAAAATCAGCAAGCCTCATCAATACTTGATCTAAAGCACCGCTTGCTTCTCCGGAACGAACTAAATTCACAAAAAGATGATTAAAAATTAATGGATAGAGGCGCAGCGCATCTGAAAATCTTTCACCTTTACGAACAGAATTTAACAACCCATTCAGAACTTCCTTCATATCTTTACCCTGCGCTTGAGATTCAACAATTTCTAAAGCACGAAGAAGCGTCACACCCGAAGAAAGCATGTCATAAAGTTGACGCACAAAAAGAGAAAAGTCTCTTTTACGCATACGATAAGAATGAGGTTGAGAGGAGGATAAACCTGAAAGATCAGATGACATTTGTAAAGGGAAAAGACCTTGCGTTTGCAAAAGCGCGATGGCTTCTTCCTCACTTCGAGCTTCTAAAACACCTTCCACAACATCAGAACCAATCCCTTTTGCTGTATATTTAAACTGAGGCATAATTTTCCTAAAATAACGGATACGGGGGACAGTAATTTGTGTATCTAGTCTGTTTCATCCTGGCTGACTCTAAGAACTTCACTCACACTGGTCAAACCTTTTTTGACCTTTTCCCATCCCTGATCTCTTAATGTTTTCATTCCTTTTGAAATTGCCATGGCTTTAATTTCATGAGCAGGAGATTTTTTTACAATCAAATTTCTAAGCTCGTCATCTAAAACTAAAAATTCATAAATGGCGGTACGTCCTTTATAACCTGTAAACTTGCAGGCTTCGCAGCCATTACCATCATAAATTGGAACAGATGCGGCTTTACTATCTAATCCCATGCGAAACAACTCGTCAGGGGTTAATTGAATTTTAGTTTTACATTGAGCACAAATGAGTCTCACCAATCTTTGAGCAACAATACATTCTACAGAAGAAGCTACCAAATAGGGCTCCACACCCATATCTATCAATCGCGTAACAGCTCCTGCGGAATCATTCGTGTGAACAGTGCTAAAAACTAAATGTCCTGTCAAAGCGACTCGAATTGTAATCTCGGCTGTTTCAAAATCTCGGACTTCTCCCACCATCATAATATTGGGATCATGACGCAACATTGATCTGAGTGTACGAGCAAAAGTTAAATCAATTTTAGGATGAACCTGAACCTGCGTAATGCCTTTCATCAAATATTCGATAGGATCTTCAACCGTAATGATTTTCTTTTCTTCGCTATTTAATTTAGAAAGACAGGCATAAAGCGTTGTTGTCTTGCCACTGCCGGTAGGTCCAGTGACAAAAATAATGCCGTGAGGTTTTCGAATCATGGTTTCTAATATGGATAGTTCTTCTGGTAAAAATCCTAATTTTTCAAGTTCTAAAAGAGTGGTTTGACTTGAAAGAAGTCGAATATTTACAGTTTCTCCATAAGGCGTTGGAAGAATTGAAACTCTCAAATCCAATTCTTCATCGCCCATTCTTACTTTAATTCTTCCATCTTGAGGAAGACGCCTTTCTGCAATATCCAGATCCGCCATAATTTTAATGCGCGAGACAATCGAAGAGTGGAAATGGCGAATGGAGGGGGGAAGAGAGGCTTGATTCAATACGCCATCAATTCGGTAACGAACCCTCAAATCACCTTCAAAAGGTTCAATATGAATATCAGTCGCACGCTCTTTATAGGCTTCATATAAAATTTGATTCACGAATTTGATAATAGAAGCATCTTCATTTTCTGCTACACCGGAAATCTCTTCAGTGCGAATCATCGGTTTTTCAATTTCAACTTGTGCCCCCGATTCATTTAACATTCTTTCAACTGTTTCGGCACCAATTCCATAATATTTTTTTAATGCTTCTTGAATGTCTTTCTCTCCGGCAAGAATGGCTTTGAGTTCACACTCTAAAGCAAGTCGAATTTCATCTAGCAGTTCTAAATTAAGTGGATCATGGGTTGCAATGACAAGCTTGTCGTCTTCAAGTTCTACAGGCAAAAAGCGGTAGTGATGAGCAAACTTTGCGGGAACTTTTGAAATAATATCTTGATGAATACTTTTTTCAGCCAAACGCTGATGGGGAATTTTTAAAAATGATGCCAAAAGGGGAATCAATCGATCTTCTGATAAATATCCTAACTTCAAAATAGCCTGAGCTAAACTTATTCCTGACTTAGTAGCTTCACGTAAAGAAAGACGTATCCTTTCTTCATCTAAAGCACGTCGTTCTAATAAAAACCTACTAAAATCATCATTGCTGAATTTTTTTACCAAAGAGGTACTCCCTTTATTCAATAATGACTTCTTTCTATTATTATATTCTATTCCTTCTCAATTTTCAAATGTGCATTCAATATTTATCTATTTAAAAATGCTTAGTAAAAAACCCTTGAGCCTTCAGACATGAATCAATACAATAGGCGGGTCTTAGGAGGATACATGAAAAAACGTACAGCTTTGATTACAGGCATTACAGGTCAAGATGGATCTTATTTAGCCGAATTTTTACTCGAAAAAGATTATAAAGTTTTTGGTGTCATGCGTCGCAGCAGCACTCCATCCATTGATCGGATCAAGCATATTGATAATGAAATTGAACTTGTCTCAGGGGATCTCATTGACGAAAATTCTTTGATTTCAATTTTAAAAGAAACTCAACCTGATGAAGTTTATAACTTAGCCGCACAATCTTTTGTTCCAACCTCATGGACACAACCTATTTTGACGGGTGAAGTGACAGCTCTGGGTGTTACACGCATCTTAGAAGCCATTCGCATTGTAAATCCCAAGATTCGTTTTTATCAAGCGTCTTCAAGTGAGATGTTTGGGCATGTTCAAGAAACGCCTCAGACGGAAAAAACTCCTTTTTATCCTAGAAGTCCTTATGGAGTAGCCAAACTTTATGGCCATTGGATTACAGTTAATTATCGCGAAAGTTATCAAATGTTTGCTACTTCTGGGATTTTATTTAATCATGAATCACCTCGAAGAGGACTTGAATTTGTCACAAGAAAAATTACTTATGGAGTTGCTCTTATTAAAAATGGACTTGCTCAAGAATTAAGACTAGGCAATTTAGATGCAAAACGTGACTGGGGATTTGCAGGTGATTATGTTGAAGCCATGTGGTTGATGCTTCAACAAAAAGAGCCCAGAGATTATGTGGTTTCAACAGGAGAAACACACACGGTTAAAGAGTTTGCTGAAATTGCATTTAAACGTGCTGGATTGAACTGGAAAGATCATGTTGTAGTTGATCCAAAATTTTTAAGACCCGCCGAAGTTCATCTTCTTTTAGGGAATCCTGCAAAAGCTCAAAAAGAGCTGAAATGGAAGCCAAAGCTTAATTTTGAGGGTTTGGTGGAGTTGATGGTGGATTCTGACTTACAACTTGTAGATTTATTATTAAAACAGAAAAGTGTGATTTCTGGAGCTACCCGTTGATCCCACCACCTTCTGCTGGCCCGGCGGGCCATGCTTTGTGTACTGGGTGAAACAAATAAAGTAAATTGAGAGAGGCTACAAGGTTTAGCGAAGGACAGATTTCCAAACACAATAGAACAAAGCATCTCATGCGTAAGCATGAGGCAAAAGGTGGTGGGATGAAGGTTCTTATTATAGGCATATCTGGATTTGCAGGAAGTCATCTTGCTCGATATCTTTTAAGTCTCAAAGATCCAACGATTGAACTTTATGGCACTTATCGTGATTTTGAAGAGATTCCTCGAACGCTTGGCTCTCTCAGTTCAAGTCTTCAGCTTTCTTCATGTGACATTACTCATCCTGAATCTATTGAAGAAAATCTAAAACAAATTCGCCCTGACATTATTTTTCATCTCGCAGGCATTTCTTTTGTTCCTGAAGCAGAGATGAATCTTCAAACGACTTACGATATTAATACCTTTAGTATTCATCATCTTCTGCAAAGTTCCTTAAAATTTTGCCCTCATGCAAAAGTTATATTGATCAGTACAAGCGAGGTTTATGGCAAAGTGAAACCTGAAGAAACTCCTTTAAAAGAGACGCAGTCGCTTAATCCCAACAATCTCTACTCCGCTTCAAAAATTGCCATGGAAATGCTTGCGAAACTTTTTATTAATCGCCATCAAATGAATGTTATTGTTTTACGCCCATTTAATCATGTGGGTCCATATCAATCGGATCGATTTGTGATTCCCAATTTTTCTAGGCAGATGGCGCGAATCAAGTTAGGGATACAAGAACCCGTTTTAGAAGTAGGTGATTTAGAACCTAAAAGAGATTTTACGGATGTGCGTGATATTGCTCGAGGGTACTGGCTTGCAGCCATAAAAGGAAGGGCAGGGGAGATTTATAATCTATGCTCTGGCAAAGCATATTCGATTAAAGAGATTGCATTAAAGTTGATCGCTCTTACGGGCAAAAAAATTGAAATTCGACCCGATTCTAAACGCATGAGAAAAAGTGATTTACCACTTCTTTTAGGAAGTTACGAAAAGTTTAAATCTGAAACAGGGTGGACTCCTCAATATGAATTAGAATCAACCCTTCAAGAAATATTTAATTATTGGATTGCTCAGGAAAATCAGACAAAACTTAACACTCCATAAAAAGGAAACTGCCATGTCTAGTACATTAGAAACAGTGACAGAAATATCTGTGGACCAACTTCCTCTTTTCAGAAAAGGGAAGGTCAGAAATATGTATGATTTAGGCAAGCATCTCCTAATGGTTGCCAGTGATCGGATTTCTGCCTTTGATTATGTGCTCCCTAATGGAATTCCAAATAAAGGCAAAGTTCTAACAGAACTTTCTGCTTTTTGGTTCAACAAAACAAAAGACCTCATTCCAAATCATTTTATTTCTAATGAATGGAAAGATTTCCCTAAAGAATTGTCCCCTTATCGGCAGATTTTAGATCATAGGACAACCTTAGTCAAAAAAGCTAAGTTGATTGAAATAGAATGTGTTGTTCGAGGATATCTTGCGGGATCTGCGTGGAAAGAATACAAGCAATTTGGAACCGTATGTGGTCAAAAATTGCCAGCTGGACTTATTGAAGCATCCGAGTTAGCAGAACCTATTTTTACGCCTGCTACAAAATCTTTCACGGGTCATGATGAAAATATTTCAATTCAAAAGATGTGTGACATTGTGGGCAAAGAAATTGGTCATGAACTTGAGAAAAAAAGTATCGCGATTTATAAATTTGCTCATCAATTATGCAAAAAGAAGGGAATTCTTCTGGCTGACACCAAGTTTGAATTTGGTCTATTAGATGGCGAGCTTATTGTGATAGATGAACTTCTCACTCCTGATTCTTCTCGATACTGGATTGCCGATCAATTCAAACCTGGTCAAACTCAACCCGGTTTTGACAAGCAATACGTACGCGACTTTCTAGAATCGATTCATTGGAACAAACAACCGCCGGTTCCAGAACTACCAAAACATGTAATTCAAAAAACATCTGAACTTTATCAAGAAATTTTTAAAATTTTGACGGTTTAAAAATTCAACTTTTTGTGCCAAAGAGCACAATCAACTTCCAACAGAGAACTCTTGAAATTTGTTTAAACTTGTTTTTTTGATTCATCCCTCTTAAGATGATAATAGAAGAGGATAGAGCAATGAATATCAGAAACAAAAAAAAGATATTAGTCATCGATGACGATCCTAGCATCGCTCAGGTTCTAAAAGAGTTTTTAGAGGGGAAAAAGTATCTTGTATCGGCTTTCAATCAAGTTGGGGATATTGATGAAATTCTTTTGCGTGAAAAACCTGATCTCATCTTTCTTGACTATCGAATGAGTCCTCTGACAGGGAAAGATCTTTTAGAGAAAATAACGTTACGTAGTTCGTCTATTCCCGTTGTTATGATGTCCGCTTATAGAACCCGAGAAGGGGCTTTTGAAGTTAAAAATTTGGGTGCCATTGAGTATATTGGAAAACCCTTTGACTTTACTGAAATTGAAGATGTCCTCAAAAAAGTTTTCTTCTAAAAATTTCACATCTCTCCTCCATTTTTAATTGTCATTTTTCTCGATTTTCTGATATAAAATCATATAAGTGAGATCTTTTTATGTCTAAGAAGAAAATTTTAGTTGTTGATGATGAGCCCAACATTCAAAAGATGTTAAAAACCCTTTTGGAAATTAACGATTATTCTGTTGAAACAGTCTCTAACGGTAAAGAAGCCCTCGAAGTTGTAAAAGGAATCTCTCCAGATTTGGTTCTTTTAGATCTTGTCATGCCTAAGGTAGATGGCTATGAAGTTTTAGAAAATTTAAAAAGTAATTCTGCTACCCGTCAAATTCCAGTGATTCTTTTTACCGCAGCTCCTCCTGAAATCGCAGCAGAAAAAGGTGCAGATGCTATTGCAGCAGTAGACTATGTTTTAAAACCTTTTGACCGAGTGACATTATCATTTTTACTTCAACGCATTAAAGAACTCACAAATGTGAATGAAAAATAAGGAAAGAAAAAATGAGTTTAGCCATTAATAGCACAGAAGAATTTGAAACACTGATTAAGTCTAAAAAATTAACTCTTGTTGATTTCTGGGCTCCTTGGTGCGGTCCTTGCCGCATTGTAGGTCCTATTCTAGAAGAGATTAGCAAAGAATATGCAGAGCAAGTAGAGATTGCAAAGATTAATGTCGATGAACAACAAGATTTGGCAGTTCGTTATGGCATTATGAGCATTCCTACACTTCTTTTGTTTAGGGATGGAAATCTAATTGATCAATCGATTGGAGCCCCTCCTAAGAACAAATTGGTAGCGTGGATTAATTCTGCTCTGAACAAAGCTTAAACTATTCTAACCAGTCGCGTTCCCAACTTGAGAAAAATTTTCCCTCAATTTACGAAAGAGAAATAGGTTATGAAAATCACTATTGTAGGTTCTGGCAATGTAGGTGCAACAGCTGCGTTTTTAACAGCTCAAAAACAGTTAGGTAATGTTGTTTTAGTAGATATTTTGGATGGGGTTCCACAGGGCAAAGGATTGGATATGCTTCAAACAGGATCGATTGAAGGATCCAGTGTCAATGTGGTAGGAACCAATCAATATGCTGAGACTGCTAATTCCGATATTGTAGCTATTACTGCAGGCTTGGCCAGAAAACCTGGTATGAGCCGAGAAGACTTGCTCATGGCAAACGCTAAAATCATCACTGATATTGTTCAACAAATCATGAAATATTCAAAAAATCCAATTTTGGTTGTAGTCACTAATCCTGTCGATTTGATGACTTATCACGCTTGGAGAGTATCTGGATTAAAACCAGAGCGTGTGATGGGACAAGCTGGGATTCTAGATGGAGCTCGATTTAAAACTTTTATTGCTCAAAAACTTGGAGTTTCTCCTTTAGATGTCGTAACAATGGTTCTTGGAGGACATGGTGATACCATGGTTCCTTTAATACGATTTACTTCTGTATCAGGAATTCCTTTAACAGACCTTCTCAACACTCAAGACATTCATGCACTTTCAGAAAGAACAAGAAATGGAGGAGGGGAGATCGTCAACCTCTTAAAAACAGGAAGTGCTTATTATGCACCTGCAAGTGCTACCGTTCAAATGATTGAAGCTATTAGTCAAGACAGCAAACGTGTTCTTCCATGTTCTGCGCTCCTTAAAGGTCAATATGGTCTCAAAGATCTTTTTATTGGAGTTCCTATTAAAATCGGAAAAGATGGTGTGGAAAATATTATTGAATTGAAATTAACACAAGATGAACTTGCTGAACTTCAACGCTCTGCGAAAGTTTATCAAGAAGGAATTAAGACGCTTTATCCTAATGGTTAGGATTAAACGCCAATTTAACTTTTTGTAAATGGTGGCGTCTCTTGAAAGATCAAAAATTTAAAAACAAACGTACATTTGGACTCTGTTCTTTATTTGTTGCGTTT
>JAYRIK010000250.1:0-19077 GCA_041906865.1 Candidatus Auribacterota bacterium | reverse complement strand
AAAAGAATAATCGAAGTTTCGGGTTTTTAAGTAATTCTTGAAGTGCATTTTTCAACTCTTCTTTATTATGAACTGCGCTTTTTGCATCCCCTTCTTGAACTGCTTCAGCTATAAGAGCATCATCAATTTTTAAATTCTCCATCACCTCAGCTAGGGCATCTATCAATTCTTTGATATATATATTCTGTTCATATTGTGTCTCCTTGCCCGTCAAATCATGCTCTGCATTCTCAATCAAATCTCGAAATACTCCATGTAACACTTCTTCCTGATCTGCTGACCAATTTCCTGAAGCAACATTACCGGCAGCTCTCACTCTTCCCTCTGAGAATTCTCTAGCGGCTTTTATGAGTAACGATAAGTAGTCTAGATTTGTTCTAGACCCTTCTTGAGGAAAGAGAGAAATGAGTTGTTCAAAGTAGGTTACGGTGTCTTTATTTTTTGGAACAGCATCTATTTTATCTTGAACAACATTTGCATCTCTCAAAATCTCTTTAACTTGCTTTTCGATTATACGAAGAACCTTTTCTCTTTCATTTGGGTCTAATGATTGAATAACTACTCTTTCTTCTTCAATCACTTCAGCTCCTGCGAGCAGTTTAGCCAGGACCCCTTGAACTTGTTTGCTCACTCCCTCAAGCCCTAACTGTCGAATAATGGCTTCATGAGGATCCACTAAATGAACTGGACTCAAATGTTGTTTCATAATTTCTTCATTTAACTTTGCATCATCAGCCATCATTAATTGAAGATAAGGAGTCATGTCCGCTGCTTGTTTCATTTGCGGCATCACCACAACATATGAAATTCCTTTATCTTTTATTCGTTTTTCAATTCCCCCAGTGTGAAAGCCACCTACCACAATCATCGCTTGATTAATTTTCTCTGTTTCCATTCGCTTGAGTAAATTTTGAGTTAAAGCTTCGTCTCTTTGAAAAGCAATCTCATAAAAGGCATTGGCTGTTTGAAGGGCGTTTTGGAGAAGAGATTGGATGTTTTTAAATTCCATATCCGCTGAGATATTCTTTAAATTACGCGCAAGTCTCTCTACAGAACCAGCTTTTAACTGATCTCGATTCTTCTCTAAATCATCTCTAGAAATTTCCAAATGCATTCCTTGATCAATTAACTCGATTTGTTCGGATATTTCATAAAGTTTTTGTTCTCGATCATTTTTAAAAAGGTTTTTGACAATACTAGATTGAATGGTTTTTAGCTCTTCAAGCAATGCGCTCATGTCTAATTTTTCATGAAATTCTAGAAATTGAATATATTGTCTTAGAGCTGGATATTGATTTTTATCTGAGGGAAGTAAACTTTGAAGTTTTCTATAATAAGTTGCAGCACTTATTTTGCCTAATCGATAAAGAAGGCTTTGTTTTACTAAATCCTTTACTTCTTCTTTGACGCTTTCTTTTTGAATGAGATTTGTGAAAATTTCTCTTTCTTTTTCTGCTTCGCTTATTTGGATTTTTGTTTCAAGGGCAAGAATTTCTATGAATTTAGAAAACTCTGGAAAGCTACTTAGATTATTATTCCCGAAAGATTTACTTAGTTTTTGAAGAGTTATAGCCCATTCTTGAATGTCGATTTTCCCTTTTTCAAAAGCATTCTTTTTTAATTCAAAGTTTAAAAGCTGTTGAGAGTAGGCTTTTTGTTTCAGTTCCTCTATTTTCTCTTTAAAAATTTTAAGCTCGGGTTCTATTTGCCCAGCCAATTGAATGGTTTGACGAAACTGTTTTAAATCCTCAATGTAAAGATTTGCATCCTCCACTCCCCAAAAATTAATATCCAATTTGCCATTTTTGCAAATGGCCAACATTTCAGGTCCAGTTAATATCCCTTTCTTAAGATAAAGATCCGTCACTTCTTTTTTTCTGTCTTCGCGAGATTGTTTCTCTAAAGCATTTAAATCAACTCTCCCTTGCGCTCCTTCCACTGCTACAAGCCCAACACCATAATCGCGAATAATTTGCTCTACAATTTTTGCAATATTGACTTGAGCTTCATATTGAACATGCATGTCTTGAACAATCACAACACTTTTGGAGGAAATTTCTGTGTTAGCAGGGCTCTGCCAACAAGCTTTAATTTGACCAATTTGAGGAGAAATATGAAGGTTGTTTATGATTTTTTCAGGATCAAATAAGAGGGGTGCTAAGCTAGCATTTTTTGACGGAGAAATATTTTCCGCAAAAGCCTGATTTGAAAGAGTAAGAATGTTTGAATCTAGACCGATTAGGACTGAAAGAAAAATAGAGATAAAAAGTCTGAAAATACGGTTTTTTGTAAAGAGATCGACCATCTTTATTTAACTACCTCTTATGCAAATAGATACAACTTAATAAAGCCCCAAATGACCGCTGAACGCGTTAGTATAAATATAGCTCATAAAACCTTAAAAATCAAAAAATTACTATTAAAGTTTATTTTTATTTTTAACTATAACGACAAGAAGTGGTTGGATAATATTCTTCAATGGATAGCAACAGTAGGTTACGCTTTCTGAGCCGTACTTAAGAGTTCTTTAGCATGGGTTAAAGCGATAGAGGAAATTTGGGCGCTTCCAAGCATGCGGGCTATTTCTTTGGTTCTGTCTTCGGGAGTAAGCAATAAAACGCGTGTACTCACCTTCTTGTTTGTCTGAATTTTCTCAACATAGTATTGTTGATCCGCATAGGCCGCAATTTGAGCCAAATGGGTAATTACAATGATTTGATGAGCTTTGGAGACTTCCTGTAATTTAATTGCAACTTTATGAGCTGTTTGCCCTCCTAAATTGGCATCAATTTCATCAAAAATAAGAACAGGAACAAGCGCCTTTTTAGTGAGAAGTGTTTTAATCGCAAGCATAATTCTCGATAGTTCTCCTCCGGATACAATTTCATGCAAAGGTTTTGGTGAATGACCGACATTTGTTGAGATATAAAAAATGACATCATCCATTCCTGAGGGACTGGGAGGGATTTCCTGAAGACGAATTTCAAAAGAAGAACCTTTCAATTCAAGACCTTCTAATTCTTTGACAATGCCAGCTGAAAGTTTCTGTCCCCAACTCTTTCTTTCTTTTCGTAATCGATTTGCTTTTTCATCATAGTTTTTTTGTAAGTTTTGTATTTGGGTTTTAATTTCTTGAAGACCCGCCTCCCCTTTTTCTAATTCTTCAATTTTCTTCTCGGTTTCTATAAGAACCTCTCCTAAATTTACTCCATATTTTTTCTTAAGTCGCCCGATCTCAAGCAAGCGATCATTGAGATATTGCAATCGTTCAGGATCATATTCAGTAGAACCAAATTTATTTTTAACAACGCTTTGAATGTCTTCTAATTTAAAACGTATTTCCTCGGCGGCATTAACTTGGGAGGATAATTCGGCATCTATGGCAGATAGTTCTTGAACAAAGTTTATCAGCTGAAAAATTTGATCAAACAATGCAGGATCTGCATCATTAAGCAAAGTATCTATACCTTTAACTAATTCTTGAATTTTCTCAGAATGAGACAAAAGTCGAATCTCTTCTTCAATTTTATTTTCTTCTTGGTTTTCCAGATGAATGTCTTTGATTTCTTTGGCTTGAAATCTTAAAAAATCAAGCTGACGATCTCTGTCTTGAAGAGAGGATTCAAGCTCTTTCTTTTTTTGAATAACGGCTTGTAATGCTTGAAAACTTTCTTGAGCAGAAGTTCTTAAAGGCAGGAGTCCTGCAAAAACATCCAAGAATTCTCTTTGATGCACAGGTTGAAGTAAAGATTGATGTTCATGTTGTCCATGAAGATCTACTAAATGTTCGCCTAGAGATTTCAAAAAAGCGAGATTAACTTGAGCGCCATTCACAAAAGCCCGAGATTTACCGTCAGAAGAAATTTCCCTACGAATCACCAACTGATTGTCTTCAGTCTCTATTCCCTGCCGGTCTAATAAAGAGAAAATATGATCGAGGTGTTTGATTTCAAATGTGGCTTCAACTGTTCCTTTGGATTCTCCCTCCCGAATCAAATCGGCAGACGCTCTATCTCCTAAAATCAGTAAAAGCGCTTCCACAGTGATGGATTTTCCTGCTCCCGTTTCGCCCGTCAGAGCATTAAATCCAGAACCCCATTCAATCTCAATTTCGCTGATCAAGGCAATATTTTTAATAAAAAGTCGCTTGAGCACGATTTCCTCTTTTACTGATTAATATTAAATGGGGAAAATCTATATTTATTTCTTGTTCAAAATATCATAAATGCATTTTAACCCCTTGAGTGTTAAGTTGGAGTCAAAATGCTGGACTTCTTCTAAATCTGTTAAGAAATACGAGACATATCCCCCTGTTGCAATTATTTTTATGTCTACATCAAATCCTGGGAAAACTTCGAACTTGAGTCGTTTGAGTAAATATTTGACCATTCCGATGAATCCCCAATAAATTCCAGACTGAATTGCCGAAACAGTATCACGACCTAATATTTCATCTGTTTTAATAATATTCACCCAAGGCAAAAGAGCAGTTCTCTCATGCAGAATATCTCGACTCAAACCCATTCCAGGTAAAATAACACCTCCTAAATACTCGCCACCAAGGGAAATAATGTCAAAGGTTACAGCTGTTCCAAAATCAATGACAATCGCAGGCGTCCCATAAAGTTCTCGTGCAGCCACAGCATTTGCAATTCGGTCAGCTCCTACTTGTCTTGGATTTTTGTACCAGATTTTAAGACCAATATCCAAATCTGAAGAAACATTGATGGGTTTTTTATTAAAGAGTTTCTGGCATACAATCTCAAATGCTTCTCTTAAGTCAGGAACAACGGTTGCCAGAACAACTCCATCTATATCTTTTAATTCACGAAATCCTTGAGGAAGAGTTTCAAGATAGTAATCAGCATTTTTCTTTATGGTATTGATACGCCAGAAATTGGTAATGGTTGAACCGGAAAAAACACCGATGACAATATTGGTATTACCAATATCAATCGCAACAAGTTTATTCGTCATATTTGAGCTGAATATCTCCACTTAAAATGGATTCCACAAATCCATTTTCTAATTTTAAAAGCAATGCCCCACTAGAATCAATACCTAAAACAATCCCTTCAATTTTCTTTTCTCCGGAAGAGATCTCAACCCAACGTCCCGATAACATAGAAAGTTTTGACCATTCCTCAATAATTTTTTCATATTGTGAAGATGTTATTAAAGAATAAATCTTTTCAAGCTCATAAAGAAGCTCTTTTAAAAGAATTTTGCGATCCATATGCTGCCCCGTTAATATAGAAAGTGAGGTAGCTTTATTCTCAATATCCTTTGGCAAATCCGAAAGCGACAGATTAACGTTGATCCCTATTCCAATGATAAGATGTTTAATCGCGTCTTGTTCTGAAACCATTTCAGTGAGAATGCCGGCCACTTTTTTATTGCCAATATAAACGTCATTGGGCCATTTAATTTTGGGATTAAACCCTAAGGTTTCCAGAGCACGACTAACTGCGATTGCACTGATTAAAGTCATTAATGAAACATGCCGAAGATCCAATTGAGGTCTAAAGATTATAGACAAAAGAATGTTTTTCCCTTTGGGAGCAATCCAGTTTCTGGCTAAGCGACCTCTGCCTCGCGTTTGAAATTCAGCTAAAACACAGGTCCCTTCAGAGGCTCCGTCCCGTGCTAGTTGATCAGCGACATCATTGGTTGAATGAGTTTGATCGTAATAATAAATTTTCTTTCCAATCATTTTAGTCTTTAGGCTGGTTTCAATTTCATCGGGGAAAAGAAGATCAGGTGATTTGATGAGCCGATATCCAAGACGGGGAACAGACTCAAACTCGTATCCTAATTTACGCAAAGTATCGATATGATTCCACACAGCTGTGCGGGAAAATCCTAGTTCTTTTGCAATATCTTCCCCCGAAACAAAATCAGAAACTCCCTCGAGCGTGCTTGAGGTACGCTTTTGAAAAAAAGAGAGAATGTCTTTGGATCTATCACTCATAAGAAAGAACTCATTAGAATGCTTCTCGACTCGCTAAGCTCGCTCGAAGAATAAATGGATATTGTTCGAGCGTAAGTCGAGAACTTTCCACTTTATTTAACGTGCACTTAAAACTTCCAAGCTGATATCGATTGCTTTAACTGAATGTGTCAAGGCGCCTATTGATATTCGATCGGGCTTTGCTTTTGCATAGGCTTCAATGTTGTCTAGTCGAATACCTCCTGAAACCTCCAGAGTAACCTTCCCTTTCCAAAGTTGAACAGCTTCGTGAACTTGTTCAGGGGTCATATTGTCCAAGAGAACGAAATTTACTCCTGCTGCAACAGCATCTTTAATTTGAGAAACATGTTCGACTTCGATTCCAATCTGCAATGGCGGATGTTCATTCCTTATCTTCTGAATAAGCGGTTTAAAACCCTCAAAAGAAAGATCATTCAAGACATATTGATGATTTTCTTTGATGAGAACCATATCGTCTAATCTCATGCGATGATTAACTCCTCCACCAACCTTTACAGCATACTTTTCTAAAGTCCTTAAACCAGGCGTGGTCTTACGCTTAAAATAAATTTCAACACCCTTTTTTTTTAATTTTTCTGCTAATTGACGCTTTAAATTTGAAACACCACATAATCTCTGCAGGAAATTTAAAGCGACTCTCTCCCCTTTTAAAATATTTTGAGCCGAACCTTTAATAAGTCCAAATTTCCCAGGCTCTATCATTTCTCCTTCTTTAAACATCCAAAAACATTTAATGTGAGAATCTAAGAGCGTAAAAATTCGATCCACAATAACCAATCCGGATAAACAACAAGGTTCCTTGGCAACCCACTCGGCCTCTAAAGATGCTTCTTTCGGAATTAAGCTATCGGTAGTGATATCCCCTTTCCCAAAATCTTCTTCAAGGGCTTGTTTTAGAATTGGATCGATTTCTTTCCATGAAAGATCTTTGGGGAACATAATTATTTTTTCTCTTTTTTTCTTTTTTCTTTAGATTTCACCCGCCTACGCATGCGATTCCCAGCTTTTACTGGCTCTGAGGCTTCAGCAGACGGCTCTGTCGAAAAATTAGTCCCGGAGAGCTTCGGCGGGTTAAGGTTTCTCTCGCTATAATCGTTCATAGGAGACGCTGACTCTTGTCTCCGGCGCCCTACTTTTTGAATTTCATAGATTTTATCACGAATCAAAGCCGCTTTTTCAAATTCCATATGTTCTGCGGCTTCTCTCATCTCTCCTTCAAGCTCATAGACAAGTTCATCTTTCGTGAAATCAAGAGAGCTCTCATTGGATACTTTTCTTAAGAAGTCTTTAGCTTCTTGATACACAGAAAGACTTTCATCGATAGCCCTTTGAATTCCTTTAGGTGTAATTCCATGTTTCTGATTATACTCCACTTGAATTTGTCGTCGGCGATTTGTTTCTTCGATCATGCGCTGCATAGAAGCGGTTACTTTATCTGCATAGAGAATCACTTCGCCTGAAACATGTCGTGCGGCTCGCCCTGCAATCTGAATCAAAGAAGTTTGAGATCTCAAAAATCCTTCCTTATCCGCATCTAGAACAGCCACTAAAGAAACTTCGGGCAAATCCAAACCTTCTCTTAAAAGATTAATGCCAATTAAAACATCAAAATCAGCTTTTCTCAAGCCTCGCAGAATATCGACGCGTTCAATGGCATCAATTTCCGAGTGAAGATATTTGACTCGAATGCCAATCTCTTTTAAATATTCAGTCAAATCCTCTGCGGTTTTTTTTGTCAGTGTCAAAACAAGAATCCGTTCTTGTTTCTTTACGCGAATTCGTATTTGTTGAATCAAATCCTCTACTTGATGCTGTAAAGGTAGAATGGTGATGCATGGATCCACCAACCCTGTAGGTCTAATAATTTGCTCAACAGCTTGAGGATGTTTCCCTAATTCATAGGGGCCAGGAGTTGCAGAAACAAAAATAGCCTGAGGGAGTAAATTTTCAAATTCATCAAATTTTAAGGGTCGATTATCCAAGGCGGAAGGAAGTCGAAAACCATAATCAACCAATGTCTGTTTGCGCGATCGATCTCCATGATACATGCCACGAATCTGAGGGATAGTGACATGAGACTCATCGATAAACAAGAGAAAGTCTTTCGGAAAAAAGTCCAAGAGACAGGCAGGCCGCTCCCCTGCTTTTCTCCCGCTGAGATGACGCGAATAATTTTCAATCCCCTGACAATGTCCAATCTCTCTCATCATTTCCATATCAAATCGTGTTCGACTTTCAAGTCGATGGGCTTCCAATATTTTTCCTTGAGATCTAAAAAACTCTAAGCGTTCTTCTAATTCTTGCTCAATTGCTTTCAATGCAGGTTCCAATTTTCGATAAGGACTTACAAAATGTTTCGCCGGAAATATTTTCAACTCCTTAAGTTCTTTATTTGTTTTCCCTGTTATAGGATCAATTTCATAGAGAGATTCAATTTGATCTCCAAATAGCTCAACGCGATAAGCAGATGTCCCATAGGACGGGAAAAGATCAATCGAATCTCCTCGCACACGAAATTTTCCAGGCGTGAATTGAAAATCGCTTCGCTCATATTGAATATCCACCAACTCTCGAAGTAATTGAGCTCTACTTTTTTGTTCTCCCTTTTGAATTCGAACCACCATTTCCTCATAATCTTCTTTGGATCCTAAACCGTAAATACAAGAGACGCTGGCAATCACAATCACATCAGGGCGAGAAAGGAGTCCGCTGGTCGCAGATAAACGCAAACGTTCTATTTCGGAATTAATGGAAGAGTCTTTTTCAATGTAAGTGTCCGTTTGAGGAATATAGGCTTCGGGTTGATAATAATCATAATAGCTGATGAAATATTCCACGGAATTTTCAGGAAAGAAGCGTTTTAATTCGTTATAAAGTTGTGCAGCCAGAGTTTTATTATGAGAAAAAATAAGTGCGGGTTTTTGGGTGTTTTGAATCACATTGGCCATTGTAAAGGTTTTGCCAGATCCGGTAACACCTAGGAGTGTTGTAAATTTCTCACCCTTGGTAATAGCGGCAGAAAGCTTTTCAATCGCCTGAGGCTGATCCCCTTGAGGGGCATATTCTGCATGGAGTTTGAACATATTCAATAGTGTATCGTGGATACTCGTATCTGTCATCTCCGAGTGTTTTAATCGGAGATCCATTTTTAATACGTTTATTTTAAGTTATATCAAACTATTATATAAATCCTTCCACTTAGAATTATCTTTCTCAACCAAATTGATCTTCCATTCCCTATTCCACTTCTTCAATTGTTTCTCTCTTTTTATCGCAGACTCAATATCCTTCAATTGCTCATAATAAACTAAATCATGAATCTTATATTTATTTGTAAAACCTTTGACAAGATTATTTCGATGTTCATAAACTCGTTTGATTAAATCCTTTGTTACTCCAATATACAGTGTACCTCTACGCTTATTTGTAAGAATATAAACGTAATACATAATAGCTCCTAACAACAAAAATGGATTCCCGATAAAAGATTTCGGGAATGACAACTTACTTGCCTGTCATCCCCCGATGCAACATCGGGGGATCCATTTAAAATATAAGTTTAGAAACATCAGGTAAGTTGACTCGCAATAGTAGACAGAGCTGTTCTACGAAGAAGTCAAATATGTCTTCACGGACTCTAAATTCTTAATTAGCTTTTCTTTCTGCTGTAAAATCTCATCTCTCTTTTGCTTATCTTTCTCAACAACTTCGGCAGGAGCTTTAGCAAGAAAGCTTTCATTGGAGAGGCGGCCATTAATACGTTGAATCATATTTTCAAGCTCTTCAAGCTGCTTTTTGAGACGCGTTTCTTCCGCTGAAAAATCAATAGCACCCGACAAATCCATAAAAATAGTACCGCAACTAGAAAGCCCTGAAGACATGGGAGTATTGGGATGAAACTCAGAATCAATTTTAAGCTCGGAAGCTTTTAAAAGTCTCCTAAGATCTTCGTGCTGTGATTTAACAAGAGCTTCGTCGTCTGCTGAGGAAGGTTTAAAAATAAATTGTACTTCTTGACCGGGCTTAATCTGATATTCAGCTCTTAAATTTCGTCCTACTCGTAAAAGATCATACTTTTTCTCAACTTTTGAGGTAATGCCTTCATCGATCCAGCTCTTTTTAAACTTAGGCCAAGCACTGATCATAATGGCTTGAGAATCATCACTTATAAGATTCATCGTTTTTAAGGTCTGCCAAATTTCTTCTGTGATAAATGGCATAATGGGATGAAGAAGTCTTAAAGAAGTTTCCAAAACTGTCAGAAGCACACGTTGTGTGCGTATCTTCTCTGGCGAACTTTCCTCTCCGTGAAGAATGGGCTTAATCGCTTCGATGTATCGATCACAAAAATGATGCCAGAAAAAGTCATAAAGCGTATGAGCTGCCTCATTCAGTCGATATTTTTCAAGGGCTTTTGTTGTGGTGGCGATAACTTCATTTAATTTGCTCAAAATATATTCATCTTCAAGTGAAAAATCTTTAAGCTTTCTATCCAGAGATTTCACTTGAGAACCTTCTAGAGTCATCATTAAAAATCGAGAGGCATTCCAAATTTTATTTGCAAAATTTCTACCCATTTCAAATTTATCTTTAGACAGATAAACGTCTTGGCCTTGTGCAGTGAGCATGATCAAGCTCATGCGCAAAGCATCTGTGCCATATTCATCAATAATTTCCAGAGGATCAATCGTATTACCAAGCGACTTACTCATTTTGGTGCCAGTCTCATCACGAACGGTTCCATGAATATAGACATGTGAAAATGGTTTTTGCCCCATAAATTCAAATCCGGCCATAATCATTCGAGCAACCCAAAAGAAAATAATTTCCTGTGCTGTTACTAAAACACAAGTCGGATAATAAAATTGCCGATCCAAATCTTCTTTGGGCCAATTGAGTGTCGAAAATGGCCAAAGCCAAGATGAAAACCATGTATCCAAAACATCCTCATCTTGCCTGAGTTGAGTTGATCCACAATGAGGACATTTTGAAGGTGCTGTTCTGACAACAATAGGTTCCTGGCATCGTTGTGAGCATTGGCTTTCCCCCATGCAATACCAAACAGGAATTCGATGTCCCCACCATATTTGTCGTGAGATACACCAATCACGAATATTATTCATCCAAGTGAGATAAACTTTTGTCCAGCGTTTCGGAAAAAATTTAATCTCTCCCTTTTTGGCTGCTTCAATCGCTTTTTCAGCTAATGGTTTCATTTTCACAAACCATTGAGGAGAAAGACGTGGTTCGACAACTGTATTACAACGATAACAATGTCCCACCGCATGCAAATGAGGATCTACTTTTCTTAAGAGATTTAGTTTTCGAAGGTCCTCAATAATAGCTTTACGGCATTCGAAGCGGTCCATGCCAGCATAAGCTTCTCCAGCATTCTCATTCATCCGTCCATCATCTGTCATCACGTTAATGGGAGTCAATTCATGGCGCTGCCCCATCAAAAAGTCATTGGGATCATGAGCTGGAGTCACTTTCACAACGCCTGTTCCAAATTTCGGATCTACAAAATCGTCTCGAATTACAACTATTTCACGATTCAAAATCGGCAACAAAATCTTTTTATCAATAAGGTTTTTATATCTCTTATCCTTTGGATGAATAGCTACCGCTACATCACCTAAAAGTGTTTCAGGTCGTGTTGTAGCAACCGTGATAAAATCGTTCGTTCCTTGAATCGGATAATCAATATGATAAAGCGCTCCCTGAAGTTCTTGATGAATTGCTTCTTCATCCGATAAAGCGGTTTGGCAGCGAGGGCACCAATTCACAATGTAATTGCCTCTGTAAATCAAACCTTTTTCATAAAGATGAATAAAAACTTCTAGAACAGCCTTGCTCAAGCCTTCATCCATGGTAAATCGGGCGCGATCCCAATCACAAGAAGCCCCTAGCCTTTTTAACTGCTGAATAATCGTATTTCCATATTGCTCTTTCCATTGCCAAACCCGTTCCAAAAAAGCAGTACGACCTAATTCTCTTCTATGTTTCCCTTCTTTAGCTAAACCCTTTTCAACGACATTTTGAGTAGCAATTCCTGCATGATCGGTTCCTGGAATCCAAAGCGCATTAAACCCCTGCATACGCTTCAGTCTAATTACGATATCTTGAATGGTATTATTGAGGGCATGCCCCATGTGAAGAATGCCCGTGATGTTGGGTGGAGGGATGACAATAGAATAAGGTTTTCCTCCCTTGTTTCGATCAGCTTTAAAAAGCTTTTTCTCAAGCCAAAAGGAATACCATTTACTTTCGACTTCTTTGGGTGAATATTGCTTTGGGATTTCCATAGAGAATTTATGTGATTGTAGGGGAAGTCTTGTTAGGGTTTCTTATTAGATTTAACTTCTTCATCCTTCAATAGCTTATATTCGAGACTGTCGACAAGGGCTTCCCAAGAGGCTTCAATGATGTTTTCGCTTACACCTACTGTTCCCCACATATCTTGATCATCTTTGGTTTCGATCAAAACACGGACCTTGGCTCCTGTTCCTGCTTTGGCATCCAAAACACGAACTTTAAAATCCTGAAGATGAACATTGGCAAGAGATGGGTAGAAACTCATCAATGCTTTTCTGAGTGCGTTGTCTAAGGCATTCACAGGCCCATCTCCTTCGGCGGCACTATGCTCAGAAACGCCATCTACTTTTACTTTAATGGTTGCTTCAGAACGAGGTTTTCCATTGCCCTGTTTTTCAATGATCACACGAAAACCTTCTAGTTCAAAAAAGTTTTTATGCTTTTCGAGAACTTTTCGCATGAGCAATTTAAAAGAGGCTTCGGCTGCTTCATATTCATAGCCTTCATGTTCAAGCTTTTTAAGCTCCTGAACAATTTTGCGAACTTCTGGATTTTGATCTTCTTTGGTTAAATCAACGCCCAATTCAATGGCTTTAACCATGATATTGCTTTTACCGGCCATTTCTGAGACAAGAATTCTTCTTTGATTCCCGACTAATTCAGGCTCAATATGTTCAAAACTTTTTGTAACTTTTTGAACTGCGTGAACATGGGTTCCGCCTTTATGAGCAAAAGCATGCGCACCAACATAAGGGGCACGTTCATCATGACGAAGATTGGCCAGTTCATCGACAAATCGAGATAATTCCGATAAATGTTTAAGCTTATCCTCGGCTAGACAGGAATATCCTAACTTAAGCTGTAAATTAGGAATAATGCTGCAAAGATTGGCGTTCCCGCAGCGTTCGCCATAACCATTGATGGTCCCCTGCACTTGAACAACACCTGCCTCAACAGCCATGACAGAATTCGCAACAGCTAAACCGGCATCATTGTGAACATGAATTCCCAAAGGAGCTTTAATTTCTTTTTTCACCTTTTGAATGATTTCAAAAAGTCGAGAGGTTAAGGTTCCGCCATTCGTATCACATAGGGCAATATAATTTGCTCCAGCCTCTTCAGCTGCTTTTAAAGTTTTCAACGCATACTCGGGATTATCTTGATAGCCATCAAAAAAATGTTCTGCATCATAAGTTACTTCTCTGTCATGACTCTTTAAAAATTTAACAGAGTCATGAATCATGGCAAGATTTTCATCCCACGTGGCCCCTAAAATTTTTTCGACATGCAATGTCCAACTTTTCCCAAAAATGGTAATAGCAGGTGTGTCCGCATCCAGTAAAGCTTTGATTTGAGGATCTGAAGCTGCAGAACTGTTCAGTTTTCTTGTGCTACCAAAGGCAACAAGCTTTGCATTTTTAAGCTTAAGTTTTTTGGCCTCTTTAAAAAAATTAACTTCTTTAGGAGAGGATCCTGGCCATCCTCCTTCGATATAAGGAATACCAAAATCATCTAGCTTTTCGACAATCAGAAGCTTGTCAGTCCCAGAGAATGTGATCTCAGCTGCTTGAGCACCATCTCTTAATGTTGTGTCGTAAATTTTGATATTTTTTTGAGTCATATAGAGTATTTGCACTTCCTATAAACAAATTGCGAATTTTACTGTTCGAGCTTGTCGAGAACTACTATTTTTAGCTTGAACTCAAATTTATCTTCTCGACTTCGCTCGAAGAATAAATCTTAGAGTTTTTCAGACGGTCTAAGAAATGTCATTTTTATTTATTTAATTCAAACTTTTTATGGATTGCTTTTACTGCTTTATCTGCCATTTCTCTTCTAATAACACAAGAAATCTTAATCTCAGAAGTACTAATCATCTCAACATTAACGCCTTCGTGGGCCAAAACTTCAAAAAGGCTTGCTGCAACCCCTGAATGGCTTTTCATTCCTACGCCTACCACAGAAACTTTGGCAATTTTATCGTCAGAATCAAGCTTTTGCGCGCCTACTTCAGCACATGCATTTTTAAGAACCTTAAGCGTTTTAGGTAAATCAGTTTCACTGACTGTAAATGAAATATCCGTATGACCCTTTTCACTTACGTTTTGAATGATCATATCAATATTCACATGCGCATCAGCCAAAATTTTAAATAACTTTGCAGCAATACCAGGTTGATCTGGAACTTTACTGATTGTAACCTTGGCCTGATCTTTGTCTGCTGCAATCCCTCGAATCACGACATCTTCCATTTCTTTTACCTCCTCCGTAATCATCGTCCCAACTTCATTATTAAAACTAGATCTTACATGAATATCCACACCATATTTTTTTGCAAATTCGATGGAGCGAGAATGCATCACTTTTGCCCCTAAGCTTGCCAACTCCAACATTTCATCATAAGAAATCACAGAAAGCTTTTTTGCTTCTGGAACCACTCTGGGGTCCGTTGTATAAACTCCATTTACATCTGTATAGATCTCACAAGTATCCGCCTTAAGAACTGCAGCTAAAGCAACGGCTGTCGTGTCAGAACCTCCACGTCCTAATGTTGTGATGTCTTGAGTATCATTCACTCCTTGAAAACCTGCAACTACAACGATATGACCTTCTTTTAAAGCGCTTTGAACTCGGTCTGTGCTGATGCTCCTAATTTTTGCTTTTGTATGAACATTGTCTGTATAAATTCCAACCTGTGCACCTGTAAAAGAAATGGCAGAAAAGCCCAATGCGTGAATTGCCATACACAGCAACGCTGCAGACATTTGCTCTCCTGTGGCCATCAGCATATCCATTTCACGATCGCTCGGATTATCCGTAATTTTTTTTGAAAGCTCGATCAAATCATCCGTTGTATCTCCCAAGGCCGAGACAACTGCAACGACATTATTTCCGGATTTTTTTGCAGTCACAATTCGCTGTGCTACATTTTTAATTCTGTCTGGATTCGCAACTGAGCTACCACCGTATTTTTGTACAATCAACGACATACTTAAAATCCTTTTAAAAAATTCTTTATAAAAATTTTAAAACTTCTTCTATTTTTGGTTTGATGACCTTTGGTTGCCCTGCTACTTTAATCGCTTGATCTGGGTCCTTTAGTCCATTTCCTGTCAATGTTGCCACGATGGTTGATTCTTTGCGTCCAGCAAAAAAACCTTTTTCTTTAAGTTTTATAACCCCTGCTAAAGTTGTTGCAGAAGCTGGTTCAACAAAAATGCCATCTAATTTTGCTAGCATTTGATAGGCTCTTAGAATTTCTTCGTCTGTCACTTTATCAATGAGTCCATTTGATTCTTTTATCGTCTCAGTAGCTTTTTTCCAATTAGCCGGATTCCCAATTTTTATAGCTGTTGCAATCGTTTCTGGCTTTTCAACAATATGGCCTTCGACAATAGGAGCGGCTCCTGCTGCCTGAAAGCCAATCATTCTTGGTAACTGATGAGCTTTCTTTATCTGAAAATATTCTTGATATCCTTTCCAATAAGCAGAAATATTGCCCGCATTACCTACCGGAATAAAATGAAAATCAGGGGCTTTACCTTCCATCCAATCGCAAATTTCAAAACTCCCAGTTTTTTGGCCTTCCAAGCGATAGGGATTAATGGAATTAACCAAAGTAATAGGATGAGTTTTAACGATCTCCTTCACAACAGTCAGGGCTTCATCAAAACTCCCATCTACAGCTAAAACAATAGCTCCGTGCATTAAAGCTTGGGCCAACTTGCCTAAAGCAATTCCACTTTTTGGAACAAGCACAATACATTTCAAACCTGCTCGAGCTGAATAAGCAGCCGCAGCAGCTGATGTATTCCCTGTAGAAGCACAAATGACAGCTTTTGATCCCTCTTCAACCGCCTTCGAAATCGCCATGGTCATGCCACGATCTTTAAAAGAACCCGTGGGATTGGAACCTTCCAATTTAAAATAAATTTTAAGTCCAGCGCCTAATTTCTCACTAATATTTTTTCCATAAATCAAAGGCGTATTGCCTTCATTTAAAGAAACAATCGGTGTTTTTTCAGTAACAGGCAAAAATTGTCTATATCCATGAATAATTCCCTTCCAACTCATTCAGCACCTTCCTCTTCTACTCGAATTCTTAAAGTTTTTGAGCGAATCGCATCCATCTGATCAATCTTTTCAATTGCTTCTCTAAAGTTTTTTTCTTTGGCTTGATGTGTCATTACAACAACAGGAACAGCACCACTGGCATGTCTTTCTTTTTGAATGACAGAAGAAATACTGATGCCGTGTTTTCCTAAAATCCCAGCAATTTTTGCTAATACTCCGGGACGGTCAAGCGCAGAAAATCTTAAATAAGAACGTCCAATCAACTCATCCATACTTTCAACATTTTTTTGTATAGCCAGAACTTTTGCTCGAGAATCACTTTTTATAGCCCCAAGCTTTTTTGCCGCATCCACAATGTCACTTACAACCGCACTGGCGGTAGGACCTGAACCTGCGCCTCTTCCATAAAGAAGTCCTTTCCCCGCAAAGTCTCCTTCATAAAAAATGGCATTATAAACGCCATTTACTGAAGCAAGTGAATGGTTGCGAGAAATCAAAGTCGGATGTACATGTGCTTCAATTGCGCGACCCTTGTCTTTTGCTATAGCTAAAAGTTTAATCACATATCCAAACTCTCGAGCACGTTCAATATCTTGAACTGTAATTTTTGTAATGCCTTCAGTATAGACTTTTTCAAGGGGAATCCAATGGCCATAAGCCAGTGAAGCCAAAATCACAAGCTTATGAGCAGAATCAATTCCTTCTAAATCAAAACGTGGATTGGCTTCTGCATATCCTAGTTTTTTCGCTTCTTTCAAAGCATCTTGAAAATCAACCCCTTCGAAACTCATTTTACTTAAAATAAAATTTGCTGTTCCATTCACAATCCCATAAATAGCTTTCAAATGATTTCCAACCAATCCTTCACGAAGCCCTTTAATGACAGGGATACCACCACCTACACTTGCTTCAAAAAAAAGATGACGTTGATAACGCTTGGCAATTTCAAAAAGTTCCTGTCCGCATTGAGCAAGCAAAGCTTTGTTCGCTGTAACAACATGTTTCCCGCTTCGAAGGGCTTTAAGAATCAATTCTTTTGCTGGATGAATTCCCCCCATCAACTCTGCCACAATTTGAATTTCAGGATCGCTGACAACTGATTCGGGATCGGCCGTTAACCAATCCTGCTTTAAAAAAGCAGGACGTTTCTTTCGGGAGTCTCGGACAGCAATTTTCTTTAGATCAAGAAAAATGCCAGCTCTAGAAGCGATTAAATCTCTATTTTTTGAGAGAAGTTCAACAACACCGCTTCCAACAGTACCGCATCCGATAAGTCCAATTTTTATAGAATTCATTCGATTTCCATTATTTACATGTCACTCATGATTTTCTGCAAGAAAACGATAAATTAAAGAGGTAAAAGTTGTCTCACAGAAAGACAAAAGTATATCATTTGGAGGGAGTTACTTCAATAAATATGGTTTTTTAGCGAACATATACTCCAGTTAGCCAGCTGAAAACAACTGGCTAACTGGTTAAACTTTACTGGTTTAAATCCCTCTTGCAAAGATAGAAATCCAGTTTTTCATAAGCTGCTGCAAGTCGATCAACCACTTCTTTCTCTGTCTTGGGAGGAGGAACAATGACCTTTTCCCCTGGCTTCCAATTGACAGGAGTAGCGCAAGCGTTTTTATCTGCCGTTTGAAGTCCATCGATCAATCTCAAGATCTCTTCAACATTGCGCCCCACATTCATGGGATAATAAATAATCGCACGAATAACTCGCTTGGGATCAATCACAAATACCGCACGAACGGTTGCAGTTAAACTCTGCCCCGGATGAATCATTCCGTATTTTTGAGCAACAGCCATATTGATATCTGCAATCAAGGGATAATTGATTTTGCAATTAAAAATCTTTTGCAGATTCTCACGCCAAGCTAAATGAGAATGAACGCTATCAATTGAATTCCCAATCAATTTTACATTACGCTTTGCAAAGTCTGCTTCTCGTCTGGCAAATTCAGAAAGTTCAGTAGAGCAAACAGGCGTAAAATCCGCAGGATGGGAGAACAAAAGAACCCAGGAATCAGCTTGCCACCGACTAAGGGTTAACTCACCTTGCGTTGTAATCGCTGTAAAATCGGGAGCTGTATCCCCAATTCTTGGAATTCCACCAACAATATTTGATTCAAGTGTCGCTGTCATATATTTCATCTCCTAAGTTAAAGTCATGATAGGTCGGGTACTATACCTTACTTTGAAGATTTTTTCAACAAAGGGAGAAACAAAATAAAGAAAGGTAATTGCATGGGAAAAGATTAAGTGCTTAAAATGTAAGAGAATTTTGAATAAATCTCATTACCAAAGTGACACCCCGAAATATAAATCAAAAAATACATCCACAGAATCCTGAGCACGCACAAGGCCAAAAAGAGCACTTGGAGGCGTAACACCAAACTCAGTCATAGTAAAGCGATGATGAGCTGCAATATGAAATTTTGTTTCCCCTTCCTGTTCCACAAATACTTCAAAGGTTTTCAATTTGCGCACTCCTGCAATCTCAAGAAATCCTTCTACGCCTATGGAAAAGGCCTTACTTCCTTTCTTGTTTTGAATGGTTTTTATAGCACTGAATTCAAAGTTCATATTTGGGAAATAATCGCTTTTCAAAGCATGATACATATCCCTCTCCATCCAACGATCTCCATTGACAAGAGAACGTGTCGGAATCTCTAGCCAGGCATTTGCTTTTT
>JAYRIK010000249.1:0-11189 GCA_041906865.1 Candidatus Auribacterota bacterium | reverse complement strand
GAAATTAAGGATATGGTGAAAGACGCAGAGCAGCATGCGGAAGAATACAAAAAGAAAAAAGAGATTATTGAATCTCGTAATAAGGCTGACAATGCTGTTTATCAGGGTGAAAAATTTCTCAAAGAGCATAAAGACAAAGTCAGTGATGCTCATCGCGAAAAATTGGAAGCCGGTATGAAAAAGGTGAAGGATGTTTTGAGTTCAGAAGATAAAACTGAAATTGATGCTCGTGCAGATGAGCTCATGCAAATCTGGCAAGAGGTATCAACCGAACTTTATCAAAAAGCATCTGCACAGCAGCCTAAACAAGGCGAAGAATCTTCTCAAGAAAATCATGAAGCTCATGAGAAAAAAGAAAAAACAGACGATGTGATTGATGCTGATTTTGAAGTTGTGGATGAAAAAGATAAAAAGAAAAACAAATAATAAAACCTGAAAGGGGTGAAGTAATGAAGGTTAAACCTTTAGCAGACAGAATCCTTGTTAAAAGGGTTGAAGAAAAAGAAGTCAAAAAAGGTGGGATCATTATTCCTGATACAGCCAAAGAAAAGCCAATGGAAGCTGAAGTCGTTGCCCTTGGAGCTGGTAAGGTCTCTGATGAAGGAAAGCAGATTCCATTCCAAGTCAAAGAAGGCGACAAAGTGTTGATTGGAAAATATTCAGGAACAGAAGTGAAAGTTGGCGATGATGACTTTCTCATTCTTAGAGAAGAAGAAGTTTTGGCAGTTCTTAAATAACAACGATATAAAAGGAGAAAAATAAAATGGCGAAACAGATTATATTTAGCGGGGATGCCCGTCAGTCTATTTTGCGCGGCGTAGAACAATTAAGTAAAGCCGTCAAAGTAACTCTGGGACCCAAGGGAAGAAATGTTGTTTTGGATAAGAAGTTTGGCTCACCAACAATTACAAAAGATGGTGTAACTGTTGCTAAAGAGATTGAACTTAAAGATCCTTATGAAAATATGGGCGCACAAATGGTTCGCGAAGTTGCTTCTAAAACCAGCGATGTTGCAGGTGACGGAACGACCACAGCCACCGTTCTTGCAGAAGCCATTTATCGTGAAGGTTTGAAGAATGTGACAGCCGGTGCAAATCCAATGCTGATTAAGCGTGGAATTGAGAAGACGGTTGAAGTCATCATTCAAGAACTCAAGAAAATGAGCAAGAGCGTTAAAGATAAGAAAGAAATTGCTCAAGTAGCAACCATTTCTGCTAATAACGATCACACCATCGGCGATATCATTGCTGAAGCTATGGAAAAAGTCGGCAAAGATGGAACCATCACCGTTGAAGAAGCCAAGAGCATGGAAACCCATTTAGACGTTGTCGAAGGAATGCAATTCGACAAAGGGTATTTATCTCCTTATTTCATCACGGATGCAGAGAGAATGGAAGTGGTCTTAGAAGATTGTCATATTCTCATTCATGAGAAGAAAATTTCCAATCTGAAGGACATGCTTCCGCTTCTTGAAAAAGTTGCCAGAACTGGCAAACCTTTCTTGATCATTGCTGAAGAAGTTGAAGGCGAAGCCTTGGCTACTTTGGTTGTGAACAAAATCCGTGGAACATTGGCTTGTGCTGCTGTCAAAGCCCCTGGCTTTGGAGATCGCAGAAAAGCCATGATGGAAGATATTGCTATTCTTACAGGCGGCAAATGCTTAACTGAAGATCTCGGCCTTAAGCTTGAGAATATTCAGTTACAAGATCTTGGCCGTGCTAAGAGAGTGGTTATTGACAAGGATAACACCACGATCATTGAAGGTTCAGGAAGTACTTCTTCCATTCAAGCTCGTGTAAGCCAACTTCGTAAACAGATTGAAGATAGTACTTCTGATTACGATAAAGAGAAGCTTCAAGAACGCTTGGCTAAACTTGCAGGCGGTGTTGCTGTTATCAATGTTGGTGCCGCAACAGAAACTGAAATGAAAGAGAAGAAAGCCCGCGTTGAAGATGCTTTACATGCGACTCGCGCAGCCGTTGAAGAAGGTATTGTCATCGGTGGTGGAGCAGCCTTACTTCGATGCATCGGAAAACTTTCTGATCTTAAGCTTCAAGATGCTGATGAGCAAATCGGACTCAACATCATTCGTCGCGCAATCGAAGCACCACTTCGTCAGATCGCTTCCAATGCAGGTATGGAAGGCTCTGTGGTTGTCGAACGCGTAAAGAATGAAAAAAAGAACATTGGTTTCAACGCATTAACGTTGGAATATGAAGATATGTTCGAAGCCGGTATTGCTGATCCTACAAAAGTAACCCGGTCGGCATTACAAAATGCAGCCAGCATTGCTTCCTTGCTTCTGACAACAGAAGCATTGGTCACAGAAATTCCAGAAGAAGAAAAATCATCTGGAATGCCTAGACCAGGAGCAGGTGGTATGGGTGGCGGAATGGGCGGAATGGAAGGAATGTACTAAGAGCCTTCTGTTTTAACTGTCTAAAAGAAAAGAGGGGTTTCTTCGATCATGAGTCGGAGAACCCCTCTTTTAAGTTTACGGTTTGATACACCATTCATTGCATCTTGAGTCAAAACCAAATTTTTGATATATTCACGCCATAGTTAAATGGAGGCAACGACATGGCAGGGATTTTCAAAGCTTATGATATACGTGGTGTTTATCCTTCTGAAGTTAACGAAGAGATGGCGTATAAGATTGGTTACGCATATTCAGAATTTCTAGGAGGCAAAGGTACGGTTGTGGTAGGACGTGACATGCGTGGTTCCTCACTACCTCTTTTCCAAAACCTAAGTGCAGGCCTTACCGATGGGGGACTAGACATTATTGATATTGGCCTTATTACAACCCCTACCATTACTTTTGCAACAGCTCATTATAACTATGATGGCGGAATTATGATCACAGCCAGTCATAATCCAAAACAGTACAACGGCTTTAAAATGTGTCGAAAAAATGCCTATCCTATCAGTTATGAAACGGGCATTGCCGAGATCGAGAAAAAAGTTCAGTCTTTTCAAAAACCTAAAAAAGTTACTAAAAAAGGCAAAATTTATACTAAAGAAGTTATTGAAGATTATGCTGAACACGTTTTAAGTTTTGTAAAAAGAATTAAAAAATTAAAAATTGTGATCGATGCAGGCAATGGAATGGGAAGTCTTATCTGCACTCACCTTTTTAAGAAACTCCCTTGCGAAATGATTCCTCTCTTTTTTGAATTGGATGGCAATTTCCCAAATCACGACGCAAATCCTCTTGAACCTCACAACATGGAAGATTTAAGAAAAGCTGTTCTAAAACATAAGGCTGATTTAGGAGCGGCTTTTGATGGAGATGCAGATCGAGTCATGTTTGTAGACAATAAAGGAGAACTTGTTTCAGCAGATCTTACCACCACACTCATCGCCAAAGAGCTTTTAAGATCTCATCCCAAAGAAACGATCCTTTATGATTTGCGCTCTAGTTGGATTGTAAAAGAAGAAGTGGAAAAGATGGGTGGAAAAGCCAAAATGTCTCGTGTAGGGCATGCCTTCATTAAACAAATGCTTCGAGAAACCAATGGAATTTTTGCCGGAGAGCTTTCAGGTCATTATTATTTTAGAGATCATTTCTTTGCAGATAGCGCTGCCATTGCTTTAATCATGATGCTGAATCTTATTTCGGATGAGGATAAAACCCTTTCTGAGCTTGTCACTCCTTTGAAACACTATTATTCAACAGGAGAAATTAATTCAACAGTCAAAAATCCTGATAAAGCCATCAAAGAAATTGAGCAAAAATATAAAAATGGAAAGATTTTTCATTTAGATGGTCTTTCTGTAGAGTTTGATGATTGGTGGTTTAATCTTCGCAAATCAAATACAGAACCTTTACTTCGATTAAACGCTGAAGCAAAAACGAAAACTTTGCTTAAACAAAAGTCAGAGGAATTACTTTCTTTAATTAAGAGCTACGCTTAAATATTTTCATAAGCTAGGCAAGGGCATATGAAACTGGATCAATTTACAGTTAAAGCTCAAGAAGCAATTGTAGAAGCCCAAGAATTGGCGCAGGCCAGAGAACACGCCCAAATTGATCTAGAACATCTTTTGTGGACTTTGCTTCACCAAAAAGATGGGATTGTCCCATCTCTCATTACGGCTTGTGGTAAAGATACTGCTGATTTAATAAAATCTCTTCATGAGCTTTTAGAAAAGCTTCCAAAAGTTTATGGAACAGACATAGAACGATATCCTTCCCAAGCCCTAACGCAAGTTTTAAATACAGCATTAATGGAGACCAAAACATTAAAAGATACTTTTGTAAGTACAGAGCATCTTTTCGTTGCAATAACTAAACAATCACAGACAAGCGTTGGAAAATTATTACATCAATTTGGGATCAATCAGAATTTACTTTTTCAAGCACTGGCAAAAGTGAGAGGGAGTCATACCGTGAATGATCAAAATCCAGAAAGTAAAATTCAAGCCATAGAGCGTTATTCAAGAGATTTGACTGAATTAGCTAAAAAGTCAAAGCTCGATCCTGTGATTGGCCGTGATGATGAAATACGTCGTGTGATTCAAGTATTGTCTCGCAGGACAAAAAATAATCCTGTTTTAATTGGAGATCCTGGCGTAGGGAAAACAGCTATTGCAGAGGGACTCGCCATTCGTATTGTCAATGGAGATATTCCTGAAAGCTTGAAAAATAAACGTGTCTTAGCGATGGATTTAGGAGCCATGATTGCGGGAGCAAAGTATAGAGGAGAATTTGAAGATCGATTTAAAGCTTTTTTAAAAGAAGTTCAGGATGCTGCAGGAGAAATTATTCTTTTCATTGATGAACTGCATACTCTGGTAGGTGCAGGTTCTGCAGAAGGGGCTGTGGATGCTTCCAATATGCTTAAACCCGCATTAGCACGAGGAGAACTTCGCTGTGTTGGAGCAACGACTTTAGATGAATATCGTAAGTATATTGAAAAGGACAAGGCCCTCGAAAGACGATTTCAGCCTGTGCAGGTTTGTGAACCCTCAGTAGAAGATACGATTGCAATTTTAAGAGGGCTGAAAGAACGTTATGAAGTCCATCACGGGGTGCGAATTCAGGATTCTGCTCTGGTAGCAGCAGCTACTCTAAGCCATCGTTATATTACAGGGCGACAACTACCTGATAAAGCCATTGATCTTGTTGATGAATCTGCATCGAAATTAAGGATTGAAATTGACAGTCTTCCGACAGAGTTGGATGAAATCGAACGCAAAAAAACTCAACTTCAGATCGAAAAACAAGCCCTTCAAAAAGAAAAAGATACTGAATCCAAAAATCGTCTCAAGAAATTAGAAGAAGAACTGCAAGCGCTCGAAAAAGAATCTGCCAAGATGAAAAGCCATTGGTCAAAAGAAAAAGAATTGATTCAAAAAATTCGAAAGATTAAATCTGATATTGAGACGGCAAGAACGCAAGAAGCCCAAGCAGAAAGAGAAGGTAATCTCGAAAAAGTCGCGACACTTCGTTATGGAACCATTGCTCAATTACAAAATGATATTCAGAAAATAAATGAATCTCTCACTCAACTTCAAAAAGAAGCAAAAATGTTGAAGGAAGAAGTCGATGCAGAAGACATTGCAGAAGTTGTATCTAAGTGGACAGGTATTCCGGTCTCAAGAATGATGGAAACTGAGCGCCAAAAACTTGTTTCGATGGAAAAAGAACTTCACAAACGTGTGATTGGCCAAGACAAAGCCCTAGAAGCTGTTGCAAACGCTATTCGAAGAGCCCGTGCGGGTATTCAAGACCCCAAGAGACCCATGGGGACTTTTATGTTTTTAGGACCAACTGGGGTAGGGAAAACAGAGCTTGCAAAAGCCTTAGCTCAATTTCTTTTTGATGATGAAAACGCTTTACTTAGAATCGATATGTCTGAATTTATGGAAAAACATTCTGTTGCTCGCCTCATCGGAGCTCCTCCTGGCTATGTTGGATATGAAGAGGGAGGATTTCTAACTGAAAGAGTCCGAAGAAGACCTTATGCGGTTATTTTATTTGATGAAATTGAAAAAGCACATCCGGATGTGTTTAATATTCTTCTTCAAATTATGGATGAGGGTCGATTGACAGATGGGCAAGGGCATATTGTTGATTTTAAAAATACGGTTTTGATTCTTACTTCAAATATTGCCAGTGATATTATTCAGAATTTTTCGGATCAAGATTATTCTAAAATGAAGAAGCTCGTCATGGAAAATCTAAAAACTCATTTCAGGCCAGAATTTTTAAACCGCATTGATGAAAGTATTGTTTTTCGTTCGCTCACTGAAAACGATATGGAAGCCATTGCACAAATACAAATCGATTTACTTAAAAATAGATTAAAGGATCAAAAAATCACTCTTGATCTTGATTCCAAGGCTCTTCACCATCTTGCAGAAAACGGATTTGATGCAGCCTATGGTGCCCGGCCACTCAAGAGATTAATTCAGCAAAAGTTGATGGATCCATTGGCCTTGAAAATTCTGAACGGAGAAATTGAAGAAGGATCTCGTTTAAAAGTCTCTCTGAATTCCAAGGAAGAGTTTGAATTCAAAAAAGTTTCTTAGTTTTTATTACTTTTTCCTTCATTCTCCTCCCGAATTTTCTTTCATCGCCGCACAAAGCTGTTTATAATCTTTAATTATATTTATTTAAAACCTTTGTACTTGGATAGAAATGAGTTATGTCGAAAAATTTAGTCATGGTTCTTGCTGGAGGGGAAGGCAAACGACTTTATCCTTTAACAAAAGATAGGGCAAAGCCTGCCGTTCCATTTGGAGGACATTATCGGATCATCGATTTTGTCCTGAGTAATTTTGTAAACTCAGGATATTTCAAAATTAAAATTCTAACCCAATTTCTGTCTGAGTCCTTAAATAAGCATGTTTCTACAGGCTGGAGACTTTCACCCACTCTTGGCCATTATATTGATTGCGTGCCTGCCCAAATGAGAACCGGAGAAGGTTGGTTTAAAGGAACAGCCGATGCTATTTATCAAAATAGCAATATCATTGAAGATGAAAACCCGGACCTTGTTTTTGTATTTGGAGGCGATCATATTTATAAAATGGATGTTCGTTTGATGGAAAAATTTCATGAGGAAAAAGAAGCAGATGTCACCATATCCGCTATTCCATATCCTTTAAAAGAGGCTTCAAATTTTGGGATTATTGTTGTAGATGCTGACTGGAGAATTATTGGTTTCCAAGAAAAACCTAAAAATCCTATACCGATTCCTAATCAGCCCGATAAAGCTCTCGTCTCCATGGGAAATTATATTTTTAAAAAAGACGTTCTACTTCCTGCGCTTAAAAAAGATGCAAAAAAAGAAGGAGAACACGACTTTGGCAAAAATGTTATTCCTGATCTTGTCAAAACAGCAAAAGTTTTTGCGTATGATTTTTCCACAAATATATTGCCTGGCCTTGAAGAAAAGGAGAGGGGATATTGGCGAGATGTTGGAACAACAGATGCTTATTGGGAAGCCAATATGGACTTGATTAGCGTTTCTCCTCAACTAAATCTATACAATCAACAATGGCCTATTCGAACAACTCCATCTCATCTTCCTCCTGCAAAATTCGTTTTTGCTAATATTGAAGAACAACGCGTGGGATATGCAACAGACTCACTTATTTCCGAAGGCTGTATCATCAGTGGCGGCCGTGTGAATCGATGTGTCGTTTCTCCTGGAGTAAGAATCAATAGTTTTACTTCGATTGAAGAAACGATTCTCATGGATGGAGTCAATGTAGGTCGCTATGCACAAATTCGAAAGGCTATTATTGATAAAGATGTTGAGATTCCGCCCAAAATACGTATTGGTTTTGATTTAGAAAAAGACAAGAAAAGATTTTTTGTTACCGAAAATGGAGTAGTCGTTGTTCCTAAAAAAACAAAATTTGATTGGGTTGAAAAAGAAAGTTAAGGTAGAAAAATGACGTCTAGAAAACTTAATATTGTCTTTGCATCGAGTGAAGTTCATCCCTTTTCTAAAACAGGGGGATTGGCAGATGTCGTAGGAGCTCTTCCCAAGGCTTTAGCTAATTTAGGTCATGATGTTAAAATCATTACTCCTTTCTATAAACAAACGATGAAGGGAAATTTTGACATTAAACGCTTTTCAAAAAAGATATTCGTTCAATTGGGAGAAAAAATCGTAGAAGGGGAGCTTGCAACCACAAAATTGTCTAACAAAATCGATGTTATCTTTGTTGTAAAAGATGAATATTATCAAAGAGATGAACTTTACAGATCTGGAACTGCAGACTATAAAGATAATGCTGAGAGATTTACTTTCTTTTCAAAAGCTGTTTTAGCAGCCTTGGAAGAATTAGAAATCCAACCTGACATCTTACATTGCCATGATTGGCAAACAGGTCTCATAGGCTCATTCTTACGTGTTTTAGAGCCCAATAATATTTTCTTCTCGAAAACAAAAACAGTTTTTACCATCCATAACCTTGCTTATCAGGGGCTTTTCTGGCATTACGATATGCATATGACAAATCTTCCCTGGGAAGTTTTTACGCCTGAGGGAATAGAGTTTTATGGGAAAATGAATTTTCTTAAAGCGGGATTAGTTTACTCTGACATTCTAACGACGGTGAGTCAAAAATACAGTGAAGAAATTAAAACTGTAGAATATGGATGCGGACTTGAAGGTGTTCTTATTAAAAGATCAAAAGATCTTTATGGGATTCTCAATGGTGTTGATTATGATGAATGGAGCCCACAAAAGGATCATTTCATTGCTTCATCCTATTCCATCAATGATCTTACAGGAAAAACAGAATGTAAAAAGGCTCTTATTCAAGAATTTGGTCTTACATTAACACTCCAACAACCTCTTCTAGGAATTGTATCCAGATTGGTCGACCAAAAGGGATTTGATTTATTAAGTGAAATTATTGAACCTTTGCTTTCTCAAAATGCAGGGCTAGTCATTCTAGGAAGCGGTGAAGAAAAATATCAAGATCAAATTAAGGAAATTGCAAAAAAATTTCCTGGAAAAATTGGTGTTCGAATTGGTTTTGATGTGGGCTTATCTCATCGCATTGAAGCAGGATGTGATTTTTTTCTGATGCCATCTCGATTTGAACCTTGTGGGCTTAATCAGATTTATAGTCTCAAATATGGAACAATCCCCATTGTCCGCGCAACGGGTGGCCTTGATGATACGATTCAAGATTTTGATCCTCAAACTTTACAGGGAAATGGATTCAAATTTCAGGAGTATTCCGAAAAAGCATTATGGGCTAAAATTCAAGAAGCACTAGAGATTTATCAACATCCGGAGTTATTTCGTTTTCTTATTAAGAACGCCATGAAATGTGATTTCTCATGGGAAAAATCTGCCAAACAATATGAAGAAATTTATTTGAGAGCGCTCAAGAAAGGAGCATCCAATGCCTGAACTTAGAAAAGATCCTATTGTAGGTCGTTGGGTGATTATTGCAACAGAACGAGGGAAAAGACCCACTGATTTTAAATCAGAAGAAGAACATACGTCGAAAGAAGGATGTCCATTTTGTGAGGGCAATGAAGCAAAAACGCCTCCAGAAATTTTTGCGATTCGTAATCCGCACAGTCAACCTAATACGCCTGGATGGGAAGTTAGGGTTGTTCCTAATAAATTCCCTGCTCTAAGAATTGAAGGTAATCTTGAGAAAATGGGAGTAGGCATTTATGACCGAATGAATGGTATTGGAGCTCATGAGGTAATCATCGAAACACCTCAGCATGATCTTCAAATGGAAAAACATTCTATTGAAAGCTTGTACAAAGTTTTTGAAGCATATCGCGTTCGCGCGAAAGATTTAGAAAATGATTTACGATTTAAATATATTCTTTTCTTTAAGAATGAAGGTATTTTAGCAGGTGCAAGCTTGAGTCATCCTCATTCACAATTGATTGCCACGCCTGTAACACCCAAGAGAGTTAAGGAAGAATTGCAAGGAGCTCAACAGTATTTTGAATACAAAGACAGATGCGTTTTTTGTGATGTTCTTATTGAAGAACAGAGGCAAAAATTAAGAGTCATCTATGAAAACGAACATTTTGTTTCATTTTGTCCTTTTGCTTCCAGATTTCCATTTGAGATTATGGTTTTACCTAAACGTCATGATCCAGATTTTCATAGTATCTCTCACAACGAATTACTCGGCTTCTCTGATGCCATGCGAATGACCCTTTCAAAATTGGCCAAAGCCCTTAATCATCCCCAATATAATTATATCGTGCACACAGGCCCTGTCAGATGGAAGAGAAGGGGATATTGGACCACGATTGATCAAGATTATCACTGGCATGTTGAAATCATGCCTCGCCTTACAAAAGTAGCCGGCTTTGAATGGGGAACAGGGTTTTATATCAACCCCACAGTTCCAGAAGAATCTGCTAAATACCTTCAAGAGGCACAAGGTTGAAACCACTTCATGTGGCCATTCTCTGGCACATGCATCAACCTTACTACAAGGACACTCTTCAAAATCGTTATATTTTGCCTTGGGTACGACTGCATGCCATCAAAGGCTATTTTGATATGATTGACCTTCTTGAAGAATACCCCAACACAAAAGTTACTTTTAATCTGGTTCCCTCTTTGCTTCAACAACTTTTAGATTATTGTATTCCCACAACCACCGATCCTTTTCTTGAGATTACTTTAACCCCGGCCGAAGAATTAACAAGTGAGCAAAAGACATTCATGCTTAAAAATTTCTTCATGGCCCATTGGGACAACATGATCAAAATACATCCACGGTATTGGGAACTTCTTAAAAAAAGAGGATTTTCAATATCGACCGATCATCAACTAAAAGTAATTGTTGAAAATTTTCAAACAAAAGACTTTCAAGATTTACAAGCTTTAGCAAATCTTACTTGGTTTGGTTATCGGGCTCGAAAAAAATACCAAGAAATTAACGAATTCATTCAAAAAGGCCACGATTTTACACAAGATGAAATCCATCAAATTATCTCATTACAAAGAAAAATCATTCAACAAGTAATTCCTTCTTATAAAAAAGCCTTTGAAGAGGGAGAGGAGATTATTCCAACTGATTTGGATGCACCTATTCCAGATTTTTTAAGAAAACCTCTCTATCCATCCGAGAAAATCGTTCTTAAAAGGACGGATATGTCGCGTCGTGAACTCCTTCAAAAGGGTCTGGGCGCTGGAGCAGGACTCGTGGCTGGCATTGCAGGAGTGAACCTG
>JAYRIK010000248.1:0-7685 GCA_041906865.1 Candidatus Auribacterota bacterium | reverse complement strand
CTTTAATTTTTGTCCCACAGATCGGGAAGAAGCCAATAATCTTAAAGAGCTCACAGGAAACTGACGCTTTACTAGCGTCTCAATCATCTCATGACCGACAGCACCCGTAGCACCGACAATGGCAATATGACGACCTAACATAAAAACTTATTCTCCTAAAACAATGAACTTCATAACTTATTTCTTGGCCAATGAACCATCCGTAGAAAGGTTCGCAACCAAATCCCCTACCTCTGTGGTGGTAAATCCCATATTACCTGCAGAAAGAGATTTTAAACGCTTCCCAGTTACTTCTATAACCGCTTTCTCTATTCTTTCAGCAGCCTCTTTTTCACCCAAATAATCCAGCATCATCTGACCTGCACAAATCGCAGCCAACGGATTAATTTTGTTCTGACCTGTATATTTTGGAGCAGAACCTCCAATAGGTTCAAACATGGATACACCTTGAGGATTAATATTGCCCCCTGCAGCAATCCCCATTCCTCCTTGAATCATGGCACCCAAGTCTGTAATGATATCGCCGAACATGTTGTCAGTGACAATCACATCAAACCATTCTGGATTTTTGATCATCCACATACAAGTCGCATCCACATGAGCATAATCAGTTTTAATATCTTTATATTCTTTTGCAACTTCGTAAAAAGTACGTTCCCAAAGATCAAAAGCAAAAGTTAAAACATTGGTTTTCCCGCACAAAGTCACTTTCTTTTGCTTATTTCATTTTCGTGCATATTCAAAAGCATAACGAATACAGCGTTCAACACCTTTTCGAGAATTAATGGACTCTTGAATCGCCACTTCATCCGCTGTCCCTTTTTTTAAGAAACCACCCGCGCCACAATAAAGGCCTTCTGTATTTTCACGAACCACAACAAAATCAATATGCTCAGGACCTTTACCCTTCAAAGGACAATCTACCCCTGGATAAAGCTTCACAGGACGCAAATTAACATATTGATCCAATGCAAATCGAAGTCTCAGAAGAATGCCTTTTTCTAAAATACCTGGCTTCACATCAGGATGACCAATAGCGCCCAAATAAATTGCATGGAACTTCTTTAACTCTTCAATAGAGCTATCAGATAATATTTCTCCCGTTTTCTGAAAATGGGCTCCGCCAAAGGGGAAAGGAGTCCATTCAATTTTAAATCCCGATACAGGGGCTACAGCTTCAACAACCTTAATGCCCTCCTGAATCACTTCAGGCCCCGTACCATCTCCACCAATCACTGCTATCTTGTATGTTTTACTCATATTTATCTCACTCCTAGGTTCGAAAAGTGTTGAGGATTATAGCGAAAGACAATAGAATGAACAACCTTAAAAACCATGAAGCTTATTTCGTTTTTTATATCTCGTAAAGGAACGTTACTTGAAAGAAAAAACATTATCTGAAAAATTGATTTATAAAGGCCGTATTCTTGATCTCATCGTCAAAGAAGTACTGATGCCTGATGGCAAAAAAGCGACTCGAGAAACCATTGATCATGGAGGAGTGATTGCTGTTATCCCTTTTCTCAAAAATGGCAAGATTATCATGGTTCGTCAGTTCAGAAAAGCAGCTGAGAAAATGACTTTAGAAGTTCCAGCAGGAAGAATGGATCCTGGAGAAACCCCTCTTCAAGCAGTTCATCGAGAACTAAGAGAAGAAACGGGTTATACAGCAAAAAAAATAAAAAAACTTCTCAGTTTTTATCCCGCCATTGGCTATAGCACTGAAAAGATTCATCTTTATACCGCTCATGATTTAACCATGACAGAGCCAGACCCAGACGAAGATGAATTCATTGAAGTAGAAGAACTATCCCTAGCACAAGCTCTCAAGAAAATAGACAAAGGCGAGATTATTGATAGTAAGAGTATTTTGGGATTGTTGTACGTAGCGCGTAAAAATATTTAAACTTTTAACCTTCGTTAACTACTCCCATCTTGCGAAACTTCTGATATCTCATTTCCACAAGACGAGCAGCTGGAATAACTTCTAATTCTGATAAGTGTTTCTCGATAGTTTGTCTCATGTTTCGGGCAGTTACTTCATATTGATGATGGGCTCCACCCACCGGCTCTTGAATCATTTCATCAACAATCCCCAAGGAAAGAAGATCATGGGCTGTTAATTTCAAGGCTTCGGAAGCATTGATCATTTTCCCTTTTTCACGCCAGAGAATGGAAGCACATCCTTCAGGAGAAATGACAGAATAGTAGGCATTTTCCAAAATCAAAATGCGATCTCCCACGCCTATTCCTAAAGCTCCTCCACTTCCTCCTTCTCCAATGACAATTGCAATCACAGGAACTCGAAGCAAGGACATCTCTCTTAAATTAACTGCAATAGCCTCTGCTTGACCTCTTTCCTCTGCACCTACACCCGGATAAGCACCAGGAGTGTCTATCAAAGTTAAAATAGGTAAATGTGCTTTCTCAGCCATTTTCATCAAACGCAAAGCTTTTCGATAACCTTCTGGATGTGCACAACCAAAAGAGCGAGCTTGCCTTTCCTTCAAATCTCTTCCTTTTTGATGCCCAATGACCATCAAACGCCTGGTTCCAATACGAGCCCAACCTCCGATCATCGCCAAATCATCTCCAAAACGACGATCTCCATGAAGCTCGATAAATTCTTCGGACATTAATTTTATCAAGTCAAGACTGTAGGGACGTTGAGGATGGCGAGCAATTTGAACTCTTTGCCAAGGCGTTAGATTTTGGAGAACATCATGGCGCAATTGATTGAGTTTGCCTTCAAGAGTTTTGATTTCTGAACTAACATCAATTCCCTCTTTTTCAGAAAACTTCTTTAGCTCAGAGATTTTTTTCTCTAGCTCTACAATAGGCTTTTCAAAATCAAGACTGGATTCTTTCATATTTTGATCGTCATGCGTATCGCGTCGTGCATACTGCGTCTTTGCTGAAATATTTTTTTGTGTTTTTTACGCAATATATAGGACGCAAAACGTGATACGGCCTTTACTCAACAATGTTTATCATCGTTCCCACAGGAACAATTTTAAAAAGTTCTTCCACTTCTTCATTTCTCATTCGAAGACAACCTGCACTGGCCTGTTTTCCAACAGAATCAGGATCTGCAGTTCCATGTATCCCATAACCTTTTTTGTCAAAACCCATCCATCGAGTTCCTAAAATATTAGCGGGATCTCCATAGGCAATAACCTTACCTTCATGATGCCAGGGAGGATTTACAATACGATTAATAATTTTAAAATCTCCAACAGGAGTACAACCTCCCTTGCCTGTAGCAACTGAATAAATCTTCACAACCTCATCATTGATTTTCAGAGTTAGAGTATTTGAAGATTTACTAGCAAATAAACTCACCTTCCCAGTTAAAACACGTAATGTTTGTCCAGGATGAAGCATGTTATGTTCTAAATGATTTGCATCTGTAATAAATTCTGGCGTGGTGTGATTACGCTTCGCGATTAAAACCAAACTATCCCCTTTTCCAACCGTCACTTCCTGCGTCCATCCCTCCACAACCTGATTTGAAAAAAGAAGTTTAATATTATTATCCCAAACTTCTTTTTCAATCTCTGATTTTAACGGGCTTGAACCTGCTTCTTGTAATAATTCTTTCAAAGCTTGTTGGGCCTTTGCATATTCACCGCTAGCCTTTAATTGTTTGACTGAATTGAGTTTGTCTACCAAGGGACCTGTAGGAACGGAAACGGGATTTTGAGGAATAGAAGCTGGTGAACTAGAACTTGCGTGAACTGTATTATCCTCAGAAGGACCTTTCGTAAAGAAAAAAAATGTCCCCCCTACAGCTAAACCCGTCATAAGGAAACTAATGGCATACACCCATAAACGCTTCATAAAATTAAAATTCCTTCACTGGAACAGGCTTCTGTTCTTCCAAAGAATTTTCTGAAGGGCGATGCTTCAATATAAGATCATAAACAATTCCTAAGGCAGCATAGGAAAAGAAACCAATGGCTAAACAAAGTTCACCAAAAAAGATAAATCCGCCCAAAGAAACAACGCTTAGTCCTAAATAGAGAAAGGGACTTTTGTCTTTTAAATTTACAAATTTCAACCGAGGATACTCCAATGTGCTAATCATCAAAAAACCTGCAATCAACATCAGAAAAGGAGCCACTTGTTCAATCCCCAACCATTCTAGACGATCAGCGGCAAGAACACTTGAAGCAATTAAACCTGCGGCTGCAGGAGAAGGAAGCCCTGCAAAACCTGATTTTGTCCGACCATCTATTTTTGCGTTGTATCTGGCAAGTCTCAAAGCACAACAGACAGAGTAAATAAAAGCAATAGCCAATCCGAATCTTCCCAATCGAGATAAAGACATCTGATACATCATAATCATGGGTGCAACACCAAAAGTTAAAAGATCAGATAAAGAATCATATTCTTCTCCAAACTTTGTGTTGGACTTAAGCAACCTTGCGATCTGCCCATCTAAAAAGTCAAATAACATCCCAATTAAAATCCAAAGTGCGGCTTTTGAAAAATTTCCCTGTAATGAAAGCCCAATGGCCAATATGCCAGAGAAAAAATTTCCTGTCGTAATCAAATTAGGCAATAAGTAGACCTTTTTCATCCCACCACCTCCTGCATCATGCTTACGCATGATATGCTTTGTTCTTAATTATTCAGTCATTTTATATAACGTTCTAATACTCTAAAAAATTTCTTTCTTCTTGCCCCACCTCATAAAGCATGGCCCATTGGACCAGCAGAAGGTGGTGGGATAACTCCTAAAATTGTTTGCGCTCCCTTGACCCTATCTCCAACATTAACTTTCACTTCAATAGACTCTGGTAAATAAAGATCTACGCGAGAACCAAATTGTATAAGTCCTATTTTCTGCCCTGCTTTTACCTTATCTCCAATTTTACTATAACAAACAATTCTTCGGGCAAAGATTCCTGCAACCTGCTTCATTATGAGCTGAATTTTCTGACCCTGAATCGTCAGCGCATTGGACTCATTTTGTAATGAAGCATTTTGATGATCCGCCTTTAAAAAAGAGCCAGGTAAATACCGTATTTTCTGAACCTCTCCTTCAATAGGGGCATAATTAATATGCACGTTTAAAGGAGACATAAAAATACTAATCAAATTCCAGCTCTGCTCATCTAAATCCATTTTTTTGATTTGAAGAACTCTTCCATCGGCCGGAGCAACTACTTGAGTGATATCTTGGGGTGGAATCCGCTTGGGATCCCTAAAGAAAAGAAGAACAAGAATAAGGAAAACAAAACAACCTGTTGCCAGAGGAATGCTCCATCGCCATAAAATAAGGCCTAAAATAGCCAATGGCAATGCTAATTGAAGAGCTTCTTTTGCAAAGGGTAATCGCATTTTCACAGTTCTCCCAAGGGCAAAATTATACAGAAATACGACTGTTTTTTAAAGGAATATCTCTTGGCTCCCTACTATTAGATATAACTACTTTTCCAAGAATATGTTGCAACAAAAATAGATTCGGATAAAGAGACTGAATTTGAAGCTCCAGAAAATCCTCTTCACGCATCACACAATAACGCTGAAATGGAGACTTCATAAAGGATTCAAGCTCTTTCAAAGAGTTTATTTTCTTTATGGGATAGCCCAAATAAAAAATCAAACTGGGCTTCAAAAAACGAAAAGAAACCACAGAATACGCAGGTTGATTTTGAAGAGGCTGACTTAAAACAAGCTTCTTCATCGAACGCGTTTGACCAATATCTTCAGTTAAAAAAGAATGGACACTTAAAAAACCAATAATGAAAGAGACCACCATTGCTTTAAAAGCTATAGAAAATTTTTCTTTTAAAAGAAAAATGGCAGAAGCAAAAAAACCTGCAAATGAAGCAATCACAGCACAGAAAAATGCCAAGCCATTATTGGGAAATTTGATATACCAAAAAACACTCCCTCCTATCAAAATCCCAATTGAAGCAATTGAAAGAACCAGGCCTTCTATTTTTAGTTTTATTTTAGAAGAGTTCTCTAACACTTCCTCCAGGAATCTCGCAACAAGAAGACTTAAGGGAAGAAAAATGGAGAGAATATACGTAGGTAACTTTGCTCTGGAAATTGAAAAAAATAAAAATCCTGTTAAGAACCAGATACTTAAATAAAGATTGATCGGCTCTTTCCACAGATTTTTAAAAGCTTTTGTCAGCGCTCTTGGAACAAAAATACTCCAAGGGAAAAATCCAATAGCAATGACAGCCACATAATAATAAAGGGGTTCTGAATGTCGCAATTCGTCCGTTGCAAATCGTTTTACATTATGAAGAATGAAAAAATATTCAAAAAAATCAGGATAAAGAAAACATTCGACCGCATACCAAGGCAAAGCAATTGCTAAAAAAGCCATCAAGCTTGTGATCCACTGAACCTGTTTTAAAAACTTGAGATTTTTTGATAAAACTAAAAAAAGGAAAAAAACCATTCCCGGTAGAAGAATTCCAACGGGCCCCTTTGTCAAAAATGCAACACCTGAAGCCACAAAACAAAAGAAGAGATATTGAGGTCGATTCACTCTCCAAGCTTCAAAAGCAAAAATAATTGCTAAACTTTGAAAGAAAGAAAGCGTCATATCTGTAATCGCAAGACGACCAATAATGCAAAATTCAAGGTTGGTCATTAAAATTAAACTAGCCCATAATCCCCACAAACGCCCTCCACAACGTATGGACCAGAGATAGCAAAGAAGAATCATTAACAAAGAAAAAAGAGCTGAGGGGAAACGTGCCGCCCACTCAGAGACCCCATAAAGCTTATAGGATGCAAGAATGAGCCAATAGAAGAAAACAGGTTTATCCCATCGATTCTCTCCATTCAACTGAGGATTAATGGTATCTCCACTATCCTTCATTTCACGAGCCGCCTGAGCATAACGAGGTTCGTCAGGATCTAAAAGAGGCATGGCTCCTAAACGAAAAAAGAAGATTAAGAGGGCAAGACTTGCAATAAAAGGAAACCAGAAAAAAAGTTTTTTCATTTATTTTTTGTTTACGGTTTTTGAAGTGAATGTTCTTCTGTAGATTAAACTAAGGGAGGCGACACATGTAAAGAAGATTTGTTCTCTGGTTTCCATCTAAAAAACAAAAAACTTACTAACCCTAGAACCAATGCAAAGCTCAACAGCAAAACATGAAAACAAAAAGCACCTGCAATGACTTCTTCTCGTTTGAACCCAATCAATAAAAAACCTAATGTCCATCCCCCTTCAATAGTTCCAAACCCTGCAAAACCGTACACAGGTAAACTGGAAGCCAACTCTGAAAAAGTAGTCCCTAAAACAGTTTCCCAAAATGTAATAGTATGAGTAAAAATAATATTTCTAACAATCCAGTAAAAAGCTAAGAACTTGGCTCCCCATCCCAACAGGGTTAAGCAAATAAATGTCATCAACTGTCGTGATTTTCGGATCTCATAAAGATCTTGTGCCAAGCGATTCATAAATTCTAAAATTTTCAAAGCGAGCTTCGATTTTAAAAATCCTACCTTTTCAAAAAACTTTTGAAGAGCTTGAGTCCCCCTTCTAGAAAAAAACATCATAAAAATGACTAGAATCATAGGAATAGAAAAAAATGTGGTTAGAAAAAGCCTGTATCGAGGAACTGTGATTTGACTCCAAAATAAAACAATGGAAATTAAGAAAAACACCGCCATAGATAATATGTCAAAAATACGCGCTAAAAGTAACG
>JAYRIK010000247.1:0-10785 GCA_041906865.1 Candidatus Auribacterota bacterium | reverse complement strand
CGAACATACTCTGGATTAGGGGTCATAATATCTTGAGCTTTAATTTTTGAAAGGTCTTGATTTTTCCCAGCTACTTTCCATAAAAGATCTCTCAAACTGATAATCCCTACCAGTTTTTTTCTTTTATAAATCAAAATACAGTTTTTATTTTCTTTTTGAAAAATCTGAACAATTTTTTGAATACTATCTTGTGTATCTGCAACCAGCAAATCTTTGCCTGTCAAAAGCTCTGAAATGGGCGCAGTCATCATCACACTTTGAAAAGAATCCTCTTTTTTAGGCTTGGGCAAATCCCTTTGCATCAGAGAATGAAAACATTGAGAGCATCGATCTTCTCCTTGAATATTCTCATAATTACAAAACGGGCATTTGATTTTCATTGAACCTCCCAAGTGTTATCCCCATAAATCAAGCTTTTAAGATCTCCTTTTCCTTTCGAACGAATGGCCTCTTTGATTTGCTGGTCCATCATTTCATCATAAGTGGGACGCTCAATCGCCCTGAAAATACCGAAAGGCACAGGCATTTCTGGATAATTCATCTGCGTTAATAAATAGGAATAATGAGGCAAAGGATCCTTTTCATTATGAATCAATAAATCCTTAGGATCTGTAGAAGCTAAATCGACAACCTCAGGTTGAAGCCCTTTCAGACGAATGGCTTGATCACGTTTCTTTCCAAAAACAAGAGGTTTACCATGTTCTAGATAAACCATACGGTCATTTCGCGTATCCCGTCCTGTCACTGTGGTAAATGTTTTGTCATTAAAAATAATACAATTCTGATAAATTTCAATAAACGAAACGCCTTTATGTTGAGCTGCTCGTTCCAATACATACCCCATATGCGCAGGATCTGTGTCCAAGGTTCTTGCAATAAAAGTGGCCTCTGAAGCAATCGCAATACACAGTGCATTAATCGGATGCTCAATCGTTCCATAAGGAGAGGATTTTGTAATTTTCCCTGTTTCAGAGGTGGGAGAATATTGTCCTTTGGTCAAACCATAAATGCGATTATTCACCAAAAGAATATTAATATCCAAATTACGCCGCATACAATGGATTAAGTGATTACCTCCAATGCTTAAGCCATCACCATCACCTGTCACCACCCAAATCGAAAGCTCTGGATTGACACATCTCAAACCCGTGGCAATCGTTGGAGCCCGCCCATGAATAGTATGAAAACCATACGTGTTCATATAATAAGGGAAACGACTGGAACAACCAATACCTGAGACAAAAACATATTTTTCTATAGGCAAAGCCGACTTTGCTAAAGTCCTTTGCATCGTTCCCAAAATGGAATAATCACCACATCCCGGGCACCATCTTACATCTTGGTTGGATTCAAAATCTTCTTTTCTATAAGGCAATGCTGTAGGTGTTGTCGTCACGGGACTCATCCTAATACCTCTTTAATTTTGTTAACCATTTCTAAAACGTGAAAGGGGTGTCCTTGAAGCTTATTCATTCCCATCGCATTCACATGAGGAAATTGAAAACGTATCAGCATCAAGAGATGTCCCATGTTTAATTCAGGAATTAAAATTCTTTCAAATTTTTTCAAAATCTCTCCTAAATTTTTTGGAAAAGGATTCAAATGGTTCAAATGAACATGTGAAACCTGGATCTTTTCTTCTTCAAGTTGAGTAATCGCCTGATAAATAGCACCATAAGTCCCTCCCCACCCTAAAACCAAAAGCTTTCCAGATTGTGGGCCTCGAATCGTGGCATCAGGAATATCAAATGCGATTCCTTCAATTTTCTGACGACGCAAATAAATCATTTTCTCATGATTCTCAGGATCATAACTTACATTCCCAGTCAGATCAGCCTTGGATAAACCTCCAATACGATGCTCAAGTCCAGGAGTTCCAGGAATGGCCCAAGGTCGAGCTAAAGTTTGAGGGTCTCGTGAGTAAGGAAGAAATGATTCTTTCGTCGCTTTGGGATGCGTAATTTCTATTTTAGGCAATTGATTAAGTTCAGGAAGTTTCCAAGGTTCTGCTGCCTCGGCTAAATAACCTTCTGAAAGAAAAATCACCGGCGTCATATATTTAAGAGCAAGCCGAACTGCTTCGATGATCATATCAAAACAATCCGAAGGTGTTTTAGGAGCTATCACCGCTACTGGAGAATCACTGTTACGACCAAAAAGGACTTGTAAAAGATCCCCCTGCTCTGTTTTGGTAGGCATACCCGTACTCGGTCCTGCTCTTTGAACATCGATGACAACCATCGGCAACTCTGTCATCACTGCCAAATTCAAAGCCTCGGCTTTCAAACAAATACCGGGTCCACTTGAAGCTGTGACTCCCAATTCTCCTCCGAAAGCGGCCCCAATCGCAGAACCAATGGCAGCAATCTCATCTTCTGCTTGAAATGTTTTTACACCAAAATTTTTATGCCGTGCTAATTCATGTAAAATAGAACTTGCAGGGGTGATGGGATAAGAGCCATAAAATAAAGTCTTGTGAGCTAACTGAGCTGCTGTGACAAGACCAATAGCCGTTGCTTCATTGCCAGAAATTTTTCGATAAGTCCCTGGATCTAGCTTGGTCTTTTGAACTTGATATTGAACAGGAAAAGTTTCTGTAATATCCGCATAATTAAAACCTGCCTTTAATGCTGCGATATTGGCTTCCACCATTTCAGGACGTTTGGAAAATTTTTTTCGTATCCACTCCACAGTATGCTCTGAAGTTCGGTCATAGAGCCAAAACATCATCCCTAAGGCAAAGAAATTTTTACAACGCTCGACTTCTGTTAATTTAAGAGGATGATCTTTTAAAGCATTGCGTGTGAGATCTGAAAGAGGGACTTTTACCAATTGAAAATCTTTAAGCGTCTGATCTAAAAGAGGATTATTTTTCCAGGCGGCTTTCTTAAGATTATCGTCTGTAAAAGTGTTTTCATTGACGATAATCATTCCACTTTTTTTAACCGCTTTGATATTCACTTTCAAAGCAGCTGGATTCATAGCTACTAGGACATCCGCTAAATCTCCAGGCGTAAAAATCACATTTTCCGAGAATTGTATTTGAAAGCTGCTCACCCCTGGGAGACTTCCTGCTGGGGCTCGAATTTCTGCTGGATATTCGGGCAAGGTAGCAAAATCATTTCCCATCACTGCCGTCGTATCAGTGAATTGATCTCCGGTCAACTGCATGCCATCGCCAGAATCTCCGCCGAATCTGACCGTAATAGCGGATACAACTGTTTTAGATTTTTCTACAACACTCATAAAATCTTAACCACCTTCCTGAGTTTCCATGATCTGATCAAACTTGGGTGGCAGATTATAAATTTCAGTAGGATAAAATGCTGCGAGAAAACGAATCAAAGTTCTCACAGAAAGAACATTTACCAAATTTGCTTGTTCATCCACCAAAGGGATATGATAAAAATTTCCATTCCCCATTAAATCAATCGCCATCCCAACAGAATCCGTAAGCTTTAAAATAACCGGATCTGGGGTCATGTATTCACTAACCGCTTTTGTCCAATCCATCTCATAATTTAAAAGTTTTATAGCAACATCTACTTCTGTAAAAATACCGGCTACTTTATTTTTTTTTGCAATAACAATATATCCCGATTTTTTTTCCTGCATTAGTCGCACGGCCTCCGCTACTGAAATTTCTGGCGGTGCCTGAACCAAGCGAGGGTTCACAATTTCATAAATTTTCTTTTCTTTCAGCAATACTTCTACGGGTTTTGTCTGCATAGACATCCTTTATATAACAAAGAATCGCTAGAATCAATTCAATAGAAAGTCTATTATATTTGAGGTCATAAACAGACAAAAGCTAAAATGTTTTAATTTGATATATTTTGAGACATAATATATTCTTAGACAATATGTTACATTCTTTAAGCATAAGGAGATTCAAATGAGCAAAATCATGATTATCATGGCTTCAAAAGGAGATTTAGATCACACTCAAAAAATTACAAAAATATTAGAGGAACTCGAAGTACCTTATTCCTTAAGAGTTGCATCTGCTCACAAAGTGCCTTTAAAGGTTCTTGAAATTATCAAAGAACATGAAAAAGAAAATGTTGTTTATATCACCATTGCCGGCCGTAGCAATGCCCTAAGCGCTTTTGTCGATGCCAGCACCTCTCAGCCCGTGATTGCTTGTCCCCCTTATAGTGAAAAATTTGGTGGAACAGATATTTTCTCAAGCCTTCGCATGCCTTCAGGGGTTTGTCCTCTTTTCATTTTAGAACCAGATCAAGCAGCTCTTGCAGCAGCAAAAATCCTCGCGCTCAGTGATAATAAACTTCGAACAAGAATTGCTGACTACCAAGAGAAAAAAAGAGATGAGCTCACAAAAGATGACAAAGCTCTTCGAAAATCTTGGCCGTGAAACTGACTTCTGCAACACGTTCTTCTATTCAGGAAGCCGCCTCTGTTCTAAGAAAAGGAGGTCTTGTCGCTTTTCCAACAGAAACGGTTTATGGACTAGGGGGTGATGCCCTCAATCCCTTAGCTGTTGCAAAAATATTTGAAGTTAAGAACCGTCCTCAATTTGATCCACTCATTGTGCATATTCATCATTTAGATCAATTAAATCAATTGGTCACTGAAATCCCGGACAAAGCAGAAAAACTTATAAAAATATTTTGGCCTGGCCCTTTGACTCTTGTGCTTTTCAAAAAACCTATTATTCCAGATATTGTGACATCCGGATTAGCTACCGTTGCCATACGTATGCCTTCTCACAAAATAGCATTAGAACTACTCGCTGCTGCCAATATTCCGATAGCAGCTCCAAGCGCTAACCCTTTTGAATATTTAAGCCCCACTACAGCGAAGCATGTAAAAGAACAATTGGGACAAAAAATTGACATGATTTTGGATGGAGGTCCTTGTTCCATTGGGCTTGAATCTACCGTGATCGATTTTACAGAAAAAGAGCCTTTGGTTTTAAGACCCGGCGGACTTGCTATAGAAGAAATAGAGTCTGTCATTGGGAAAGTTACAATCTCAGATGCAAAGAATAAAAAATCTCCCGGACAACTCGATAAACACTATGCTCCCCGAACACCTCTTTTAATCACGGAAGAAAAGAAATTGATCCCAGGGCAAAAAATCGGGCTTTTGTCTTTCAAAAAACCTTCCCACAAAATTGATTTTAAAAGAATAGAAATTCTCTCAGAAAATGGAGATTTGAAAGAAGCTGCTACTCGTTTATTTTCCTGTCTTCATACGTTAGATAAAGCTGGGTTGGATATCATTTACGCAGAACCTGTCCCAGAAATGGGTCTTGGTAAAGCCATTATGAATCGCCTGAGAAAAGCTGCAGGGAAATAAACTTCCAATTGAGATTGACGTTGGAAGAAAAATCCCTAACAATACTTGAATCAATGGAGGATTACTTATGGTAGCTATTACAGGAAATCTTAAAGAAGGTTTTGCTCTACTTAAAAAAACATCACCTTTCATCTTTTTAAATTTAACGGTGTATGGCATTTTTGCTGGGGTTACTTTGCTCTACTTCTTACTGGTGGGAGGATTGTGTTATCTCATTCATAGCATTGCAGCCATTATTTTCTTAAGTGGCTTAGGCCTTTACGGAGTTCTTGTTTACTATGCCAGAGAATATATTCTCTATCTTATTAAAGCTGCTCACATTGCTGTTCTGACAGAACTTGTTTTGACAGGACATCTCCCGGAAGGCTGTTCTCAAGTAGCCTATGGAAAAGCATTGGTTAAAGCCCGCGTGAAAGATGTTTCAATCTTATTTGGAATTGATCAATTGGTAAAAGCCATTTTAAAATCTCTCAATCGATTGGTGCTCTCTATTACGAGTTGGCTCCCTCTTCCAGGTCTAGATAAACTCGCGCAGTTTATCATGGTGATTATTAATTTAAGTGTAAGCTATGTAGATGAAGCCATTTTGAGTTATAGCCTTTCTAAAAAAGAAGAAAATCCTTGGATTTCTGCAAAGGAAGGAATTGTCTTATATGCTCAAAGCTATAAAGAAATCCTAAAAAATGCTTTGGTCATAGGAGTTTTAGGATTGATTTCTTTTTCAGTCATTGCCCTCATTCTGATGTTACCAGGAATGGGGCTACAAAGTATGTTTCCTGGAATTCGTACAGCGGTTGGATTCTCAGTAATCATCATTGCTTATCTGGTGAAACTTGCCCTCTTTAATCCCTTGGCTCTATGCACCATGATCCTCACTTATCATCGGGCAATTCAGGGACAAACACCCAATCCAGAATGGGAAGCAAAGTTAGAAAGTGTTTCATCGAAGTTTAGGAAATTGAAAGATAAAGCAGCCGAGTGGGGAAAATCAAAAGCTATTCCTGCTTAAATATATTACTGTAAAATAGTTATTTTCCCTTTGATTGGGAATCTCCTACCCATTTTTGTGCAGCTTCGGAACCTTCAGTAATAAATGTCCCCACGATATCTACCGATCGTGAAACCATTCTTTGAACTTTATCCAAATCGTCTTTTTGAAAAGAACCTAAAACATGATCTGACCAACCTTGGGATTGATTTTCTGGAAATCCAACCCCCAACCGAAGACGGGCAATAGGCTCTTGAGAACAAAAAGCTAAAATAGATTCTAGCCCTCGATGTCCACCCGCAGTTCCTTTTAAACGAAATCGAAGATATCCCACATTGAGGAAAATATCATCGAGAATCACCAAAGTATCGGCAGGTAAAATATTAAATGCTGTTAATAATTTCGAGAATGCTCGCCCACTTTGATTCATATAAGTCATGGGTTTGGCTAGAAGAAAGTCTTGATCTGAAAGAGTTCCTCGGGCAATCAAGCTTTCATATTCAGAATTTTTTTGGAAGCGCAGCTCATGTTTTTGAGCCAACTCATCAATAACCCAAAAACCAATATTATGACGAGAATCTTGATATTTTTCTCCTGGATTGCCAAGACCAACGATGAGTTTCATTAAAAACCTTGTAATTCTGCGCCAGAGGCACATCTGCCTCGACAAGTATCTCGTAAAACTATTTCCTAAAAAAATTGTCGTTCGTGTCGCTTCACGCTTCACGAACGACAAGACAAGTTTTTCCAATCTTTTACGGGCTTTTGCAGTCTCGTAGAGATAGTCCTGTAAGGATAGTCCCCGAAGGGGATACGATTTTTATTATTTCTTCTTTTCAGCAGCTCCCTTTGTTTCTGGAGCTTTCTTCTCAGCAGCTTTGTCAGCACCCTTTTCAGCAGGAGCTCCCTCAGCAGCCTCACCTTCAACATCTTTCTTCTTACCAATAACTTCAGGTTCAGTAATTTCAGCTTCTTTTGGAACTTCTTCTTCCATCTTAGGAGCTGCAACTGAGAAAACGCTGAGATCTGGACTGGTTAAAATGCTCACACCTTCAACCGGTTTAATATCTCGAACAAAGAGTGTATGTCCAATGGCAAGAGCTGAAACATCAACAACAATAGACTCTGGAATGCTCATGGGAAGACATTCGATTTCAATTTCACGTAAAGTACATTCCAAAATACCACCTTCTTGAGCCACACCCACAGGTTCTCCCACATGCTCAATATGGACTTTCGTTTTCAGTTTCTTTTCAAGAGAGATTTCTTGAAAATCCACATGAATAACTTTGTCCTTTAAAGGATCCACTTGAAACTGTCGAATCAAGACAGGCTTGCCTTCTTTTTTTCCTTTTTGCTCAGGAGATTGCAACTTAACAATCAAATTTTCAATGGAATGACCTTTAAGAGCTGTCACAAAATCCTTTTCATTCACCTTCACAGAAACACCTGCTTTCCCAGATCCATAAACCACAGCTGGAATAAACCCACCCTTTCTCAAGCGACGAACGGACTTACCTTTTTCCTCTCTTGATTGTACTTCAATTAAAATATCAGCCATTTTAAATCTCCTTCCTAATTTCTATTTATATTACTAAATTTATTTTTATTACATGAATAGAGAGCTTACAGACTCATTCTCATGAATACGCCTGATCGCTTCTCCCAAGAGTCCAGCAACAGTGAGTACGCGTATTTTTCCATTTTTTTGTTTATCGCCAATCGGAATACTATCAGTGACTAACAATTCTTTTAATTGAGCTTTTTGAATTCTTTCAATGGCAGGTCCCGAAAGCACTGCATGCGCTCCTGTCGCATAAATTTCACTGGCTCCATTCTCATGAACAATTTTGACAGCTTCAGCCAATGATCCTGCTGTCGCAATCATGTCATCTACGATAATGGCCGTTTTGCCTTTCACATCTCCGATTAGATGCAATACTTCTGCATTCACAGCATTCACTCGGCGCTTATCTACAATCGCTAAATCAGCTCCCAGTCGGGTTGCAAAGGCACGCGCACGTTTAATACCGCCTACGTCAGGGGTGACAATAACCATGTTTTTTAATTTAAGTTCTCTCAAATAATTAATAAAAACAGGGGCTGAAAACAAATGATCTAAAGGAATATCAAAAAATCCCTGAATCTGATCTGCATGCAAATCCATGGTTAAAACGCGATCTGCTCCTGCTGCCGTAATCAAATTTGCAACCAGTTTTGCAGTAATAGGAACTCTGGGTTGATCTTTACGATCTTGTCTTGCATATCCAAAATAAGGCAATACCACTGTCAAACGAGCTGCAGAAGCTCGACGAATGGCATCCATAATAATCAAAAGTTCCATCATATTTTCATTGGGAGGAGGACAAGTCGATTGCACAAGAAAAACATCACGCCCACGAATATCTTGTTTAATGCGAACAAAAATCTCGCCCTCACTAAACCTTGAAATATCCAACTCTCCAACAGGAACTTTCAAATATTCTGCTATTTTTTTAGCTAAATCTGGATTCGAACTTCCTGAGAATACAACAAACTCTTTCATTTGGATTTCTTCCCATTATTTTTATTCAAAATTTTTGCAGGAACACCGACCACTACTGCATCTGCCGGAACATCTTTACCTCGGGTCACCACAGCTCCTGCACCTGTGATCGCCCCTTTACCTACAGAAACAGGAGCTACTAAAATAGTTCCGCTCCCAATAAACGCTTTTTCTCCAATAATCGTCTTATGCTTTTTCTGACCATCATAATTGGCTGTAATGGTCCCTGCTCCTACATTCACATCACGCCCGATTTCTACATTTCCTAAATAAGTCAAATGCTTCGCCTTCACATGCTCTTGTAACTCCGAAGCTTTTACTTCGACAAAATTTCCAATTTCAACTCTGTCCTTCAAAAGAGTCCCACCCCGAATATGAGCAAAAGGACCAATTTCACAATTCTTCCCAATCACAACTTCGCCTTCAATAACTGTAAACGGATGAACAACAGTGTCCTGTCCAATCACAACTGTTTCATCAATAAAGGTCGTCTGAGGATCTACAATCGTCACACCAGAATCCATCAATCGATCTAAAACCCTTTGCCTCAAAACTCGGGTTCCTTCAGCCAATTGACGACGAGAATTAATTCCCATAACCTCTTCAGCCTTCTCCACGCAAAAAGCCCCAAAAGCCTTTTTTTGAGAAATCATGACTTCAACAACATCTGTTAAATAAAGCTCGTTTTTATCCGGATGCAACTTCACTCTGCTTAAGCTTTCACTTAAAGCTGGCCATTGAAAACAATAAGTCCCGGAATTGATTTCCCTTATTTTTCTTTCAACTTCCGTAGCCTGAGCTTCTTCTACAATCTTGATGACATTGCTGGACCCATCCCGAACAATACGCCCATAGCCGGTCGAATCCTCTAATTGGCCAGTCAAAACCGTCCCATAGTAGTGACCTTCGCGATGTTTTTCAACACATTTTTTCAATGTTTCAAAAGTTAAAAGCGGGGTATCCGCGCAAAGGATCAAAACATCTCCTTCCCAATTTTCTAATAAAGGCTGGGCAGACAAGACCGCATGAGCGGTTCCTAACTGTTTTTCTTGAAAAGCAAACTCCACTCCTGAGGGAAATTCCTTCTTAATCAAGGCTTCTGTAGCAGGTCCTACCACAACGATTTTACGCTCAATGCCCAATTGGGCTAACACATCTATGGCTCTGGCGAGCATAGATCGGCCCAGTAAAGAATGAAGAACCTTGGGGAGTGAAGACTTCATTCGTGTTCCAAGACCTGCGGCAAGGACCAGCCCGACAATCGGCCGAACTACATTTTTTTTACTTTCCACTTTGATCCCCTTGACTTCTCATTTATACTATTGGCACATTTTCTAAAGCGCTTTAACTGCCCGGTAGTGTAATGGTAACACAGCAGAATTTGGGTCTGCGTTTCCAGGTTCGAGTCCTGGCCGGGCAATGCTTTCGTCTTTCATTATAAAAACGTTCTAACATTAATACTTCTTCTCGCTCTTCTACGCAACCCCCAGAACTCGAATAGAGGCCTGACTCTCTCAAACAAAAAGCCTCTCTATCATCTTTAATCTACGCCTGTTTGTAAATTTATATTTGCTAAGCGGATAGCTGGTATCAGTAAGAAATTTATTTCATGGCAAGAGACAATAACGATATAGGAATAAAACAACGGGGACTAATGCTTTCCTTCTTCCATGCTTTTTTCTTCTTCATAGGCCTCTAAAACTTTCTGACGAATGATGTCTCTCATTTCAGAAGTAATAGGATGAGCCAAATCTTTATGATCCTGCTGCTCTTCTTCATCATTTCGATGATGAATCTCAGGGAGTTTGGCCCCGCACTCAGAGCAAAACTTGCTTCGAACGTAAATCTTCCTAGAACATTTGGGACAAGGTTCTTTCATTTTAACGCTCGGCATCGCAATGAAAAGACCTTTTTTGCCTTCTATCACTTT
>JAYRIK010000246.1:0-1892 GCA_041906865.1 Candidatus Auribacterota bacterium | reverse complement strand
ATAAGATTTTTTAATCTTACTTCTTAAAATATAAACATACCCTGCATCAACCTTCATTTTTAAACCTCTGATATCTCCGATGTACATCGGAGCGCTCTACCAGCTGAGCTAATCGCCCGAGAAAAACTGTATTTCGTAAAAAACAAACGCGCCATGAGATTAAACCATAAAATAAAAGGAATTCAAGTCCATTCGACTCGAAATTACAAAAGATCCTATGTATAAAAATGTGTCCTTTACAGATGCGGGTGACACTCGGCGGGGTGCCCCGTCGAGCGCAACTTTTCGTGAGCACGATGGGGCTGACGAGTGGCAGGCCCCGCTACTTTTGAAAAGGACATATTTTTATATGAAACATTGTTCAGAGAAATCTAGGCAGGTAAGCCTTTTCGAAAAGATATTTTCTTATAAATTTCAACCCCAATCAAAGGGATAGAAGAAAAACCCATGCATAACATCCAATCAAAAAATGAAAGTCTTTCTGTTTTAAAAATGTTTTCTAAAAAAGGAATATAGATAATTGCTGCCTGCAAGATTAAAGAAAGAAGATTCGCTAGAACAAGCTTCCCATTTTTAAAAAAGCCTAATTTAAAAATAGAAGTTCTATCACTACGACAATTGAATGAATGAAAGAGCTGAGCAATCACAAGCACTGAAAAGGCCACCCCTCTGGCTCTACCTAGATCTTCCTTTTCAACATAGAGAACATATAAAAAAGCGATCAAAACACAAGCTGCAATAAGAATCCCTTGAAATAACATTTTTATAATAAACGACCGATCAATAAAACCTTCTCCTTGAGATCGAGGCGGTTCTTCCATAATCCCTTTTTCAATAGGATCCATTCCCAATGCAATCGCAGGAAAACCATCTGTAGCAATATTAATCCATAAAATTTGAATAGGGAAAAGGGGCATAGGCAAACCAAAAACAGAGGCTAAAAACATCACCAGAATTTCTCCCGTATTACAGGAAAGAAGATAATAAATCGATTTTTTAATATTAGCGTAAATACCTCTTCCCTCTTCCACAGCAGCCACAATCGAAGCAAAATTGTCATCCGTCACAACCATGTCAGATGCTTCTTTTGTTACATCGGTCCCCGTAATCCCCATCGCAACACCAATATCAGCTTCTTTAACAGCAGGCGCGTCATTGACCCCGTCTCCTGTCATGGCGACTACTTTGCCAAGTTTGCGCCATGCTCGGACAACGCGTAATTTATGTTCAGCCGAAACGCGTGCATATACACAAACCTGTTCCACTTTGTTTTCTAAATCTGTATCGCTCAACTGATCTAACTCAAGACCTGATAAAGCCATAAGGCCTTCTTCAAACATCCCTAGTTCACGTGCAATAGCCATCGCAGTATTTTTATGATCCCCTGTAATCATGACGGTTCGAATACCTGCTTTTTTACATTTTGCAATGGCCTCTTTCACCTCTGAGCGTGGAGGATCAATCATGGCCATAAGACCTAAAAAAGTAAGTCCCTGTTCAGCAGTTTCAGGATTAAAATGATTCTTGTCTACAACATCCAATTTTTTTTGAGCAATCGCCAAAACGCGCAATGCTTCTTCGGCCCAAGTCTCATTGGTTTCATGAATCTTTTTTAAATCTTCTGAATTGATTAACCTTTCATTTTGCCCATCCCAAATATGCGTACATCTTTGAATCAAAACATCCGGAGCTCCCTTTGAGTAAACAAAACTTTTCCCGTTTCTCTCATGCAAAGTCGTCATCATTTTTCGATCCGAATCAAAAGGAATTTCAATCACGGTGGGGTATTGAATATCTATTTTCTCTTTATCAATGCCAAGTTTTAAGGCAGCCGATAGCATGGCCCCTTCTGTCGGATCTCCAATGACACTCCATTGCTTTCCATCCTGCTT
>JAYRIK010000245.1:0-2534 GCA_041906865.1 Candidatus Auribacterota bacterium | reverse complement strand
TCTGGATACTTCGAGAAAAAATTTCTCCAAAACCCCCCTCTTAAAAAGGGTTTTAAAGATTCATAACGATTGACGTTTTTAAATTCGTGAACAACAGCTTCATAGTTTTTTTGTGCTTTGGTAGGAAGAGACCATTCCATCATTTCTTCATAAGAAGCATTCGGAAGATAAATTCTACCATTGGGACGAAAGTTATCGAGGTAGTCAGAATAAGTACTCGTTTTAAGCCATGAGTCATTTTGTTCTAAAAGGGACAATAATCGATCCAAATATTTTTCCTCATAAACCCAATGATAGGTTCCTGGCCATAATCCAAATTTTTCACCATCATCCCCTAATGTAATTCCCTTCCCTTCATATTGAGTAGAAGCCTTTCCAAAATATTCGATCGCATTTTCAGGGGTGTTAAATGGGATAAGATAACGTAAATGTTTGCTAATCGGGAAAATGGACAATGTTTTGCCTTCATCTTCTGTCACATAATAGCCAAACATGTTTTCTTCTTGAAGGCCTGCGTAGTAAAAATGGGTATCATCTAAAAGCGTGTATTCTAATCCAGACTGGTGAATGATTGAAGCCAATTGAGGTTCCCAAACTCTTTCAGCTAACCACATGCCGCGAGGTTTTTGACCAAAATGTTTTAACAAATAGTCGGACATTTTTTTGATTTGTCCAATGGCGTCTCTTCTGGGAAGTGTAGAAATTAAGGGTTCATAAAAAGCTCCACCCAAAAGTTCGACTTGGCCTCTATCCACGAGTTTTTTTAGTTGTTGCAGATATTGAGGTCTATTTTGCTCAATCCACTCAAAAAGTGGCCCTGTATGATGAAGAGATAAGCGTATTTTAGGATGTTGGCTTAAAACTTCCAGAAATGGACCATAACAGGATTTCATAGCTTCTTCAAAAACCCATTCAAAATTTCCAACAGGTTGATGATTATGAATCCCTAAAAGAAAAGTGATTTGTCCCATAGTGAACTCAAGCGCTCCACATATTATTTTCGAAGTCTTTGGTTGGCACAGAAAAACTTAAAAACCCTGTTTGAGGATGCATTTCTAAAATGATTCCCTCTTTTGCACTCGCGATTTTAAATTTAATTTCATCTCCGGGCATAAATGTAAGCTCTTCAAAAGGAATGGCTAATTCGAGCGTATTTTCAAAAGCCGCAGAAGATAATGATTTCTTCTTCTTATAATGAACATCATCTTCGCTTTCCAATAACTCAAATGCTTTTGATGATTCTTTTTTGAAGAGATGTGACAGGACTATCTTATACTTGCAGTTGCCCGGCTTTGTCAAGTAGATGATCAATTGAATTTTCTCAAGATGAGAATTATTTTTTTGAATTTCCTGATAAGGATCAACTCTTAAGAAAAAATTCGAAAGATCAAATCCAAAAAATACTTGCCGAATGTATTTTTCACTGCGATGCATGGAATTTTCATGATAAGCACCGTAAAGTCCTGCTTCATGCCATTCATAAAAGTGAGAATTCTTACCGTCTATGATGGGATGAACGAGGCCAATGGGAAGATGAACATCTAAAGGTTTTTGGTTGACGAGAATCGATTGATGAAGAAATTCAGGAATTTCTGCGCCTAAAATCTGATAACAGGCTGAAAGATGTGATCTGAAAAGCTGATCAAACTCTTCGTCATGCTCGGTTGAAAAATCATCTCCATACCACCAAAACCAGTCACTTCCTTCAGCGATATAAATTTGTTCAAGTGCTTTTATTCTTTTTTCTGGTAAAACATCTTTCATATTTTCTATAAAATCCCTTGTTCTTCTTAAATAATCCCAGGCCATATTTTCTTCATGGGAACCGATCCAAATATCAAAATCGTGATGAATCCAAGACCCGCTATGAAGATGAGATAAATTCTCTCGATGGGAATTTTCTTTGAGGTGTTGAGTAAAAGTGGTTGATTGAAAAGATGTTTTTTCTCCCAAAGCAGCATAAACTCCTCTTAAAAAGCCCTCTCCCCCATCTTTGTAATGCTCCCAAGCATTTTCTCCATCTAAAATAATAGGAACCAGAGCCTGATTTTCATTTGAAACATGTTTTTGAATTTGATCAAGATGTTCTAAGAAATTTTTTACAGAAGTTTCCGGAGTATTTTGAGAATAAGTAAATCCTATCAGATCAGAAAGACCTCGATCGCGAAACACCATATCGATACAATGATCTTGAAATGTGGCTTGATAAGTTTTAAATAAAGCAATTCCCTTATTATGTACAGGTATTGAATGGGTAAGGATTTCTTCGTCAGTGGCAATCCATTGTATTTTGTGTTTCTGAAAGAGAGGGATCAATTCAGGACAAACAGATCCTTCCGAAGGCCACATGCCTTGGGGAGCTTTCCCAAAAATATCTTTAAAGAAAGTAATCCCTTTTTGTATTTGAGCTTCTGCATCTTCAGGATAGCTAAATCGCTGGGGCAAAGGAGCTGAACTCATACAACGCTTGGCAATGTCTGTATCGTAAACAAGAGGTAAAATAGGATGATAAAAGGCAGAAGTAGTCAAATCTA
>JAYRIK010000244.1:0-1689 GCA_041906865.1 Candidatus Auribacterota bacterium | reverse complement strand
ATTTGAATGGATCCGGTTTAGACGGACAATCACCCGAAATTCCTAGATGGCAGATGGCAAAGTCATACTTCAAAGGATCTTTTGGATCTAAAATCTTTAGATTTTGTGTAATCTCAAGCGCCGTTTTCCAGGATAAATGTTTTTGAGAGGTAAGACCCAAATAACGACTGATTCTAGCAATATGTGTATCCAAGGGAATAATAAGTTCTGTGGGAGAAATATTTTCCCACAATCCCAAATCGAGATTGTCTGGCCCCCTCACCATCCATCTCAAGAAAAGATTCAATCTTTTACAAGTACTCCCATCTTGAGGTGAAGTAAGAAAAAATCGAACAGGAGAATTTTGAGGAAGATGCCCTGAAGAATAAAAAGGACTGACATCTGCCGATAAAATACCTTCAGAAAATTTTGAAAGTGTCTCTGTATAATCTAAAGAATGCCCGCTTAAGAAATATTTCTCTAAAGAACCCCATTTCGATAAGACCTGCTTCACAAGATAAAGGAAACAAGCAATATCCCTTCCCCGATAAAACCGATAAATCAGTCCATGAAATTGCTCACGATCTTTTTCTGGATTAAACTTGAGAATATACTCGTAAGGATGAGGACCTAAAACCTTAAAAAAACGATTTAAGAATTTCAAGATCTGCTCTACCCGACCATAGGCAAAACTGGAAGCAAGCAAAGCCACCACTTCTTGATCTTTGGGATCTTTATAACGATGGACAAAGCTAATAGGATCTCGAAAAACATGATGAGAATAATCAAATTGATCCAGAAAGCCATTAAGATACTCTTTAAGCTTTAACTGGCGCAGCTGTGGTATTGAATAAAGTTTCTGCAATTTGAATCGCATTTAAAGCAGCTCCCTTGAGAAGCTGATCAGCAACCACCCACATCGCAATTCCATTGTGAAGCGCAATATCTTCACGAATACGCCCGACAAAAACATCGTATTGGCCCGCCGCTTGAATCGCGAGGGGATATTTGTTCTGTTTGGGATCGTCCTGAACTTGTATGCCAGGTGATTTAGAAAGAATATCTCTAACCTGCTGAGCAGTTAATTTCTTCTCTAATTCAATATGAATATCTTCCGAATGTGCTCTAAAAACAGGTACGCGAACACAAGTTGCCGACACTTTAATGTTATCATCATGCATGATTTTTTGTGTTTCATGCACCATTTTCATTTCTTCTTTAGTATATCCACTGTCAAAAAAAACATCTACATGTGGAATCACATTGAAAGCAATTTGATGAGGATAAACTTCTCTAGGCAGTGGTTCTGATTTCACCCAAGCCTTCACTTGTTTTTCAAGTTCTTGAATGGCTTTCATACCAGTTCCTGAGACAGCTTGATATGTTGCCACAATCACACGTTTAATTTTAGAAACACGATGAATAGGATTTAAAGCCACCACCATTTGAATCGTTGAGCAATTAGGATTTGCAATAATCCCTTGATGATTTTTAATATCATCAGGATTCACTTCCGGAACCACCAAAGGAACTTTAGGATCCATGCGGAAAGCGCTGGAGTTATCTACCACCACTGCTCCACTCTTAACAGCATGAGGTGCAAACTCTGTGCTACGACTGGCACCAGCACTAAAAAGTGCTAACTCAATTCCTTTAAAAGAATTACTTTTGAGTTCTTCTACAGGAATAGATTCGCCTTTAAACTTTAAT
>JAYRIK010000243.1:0-2405 GCA_041906865.1 Candidatus Auribacterota bacterium | reverse complement strand
CTGTTCCATAGAAAATTTCTTTTTTTCTGGAATCATATGTTTTAAAGCTGTTGCACCTAAAAGCAAAATAATTTTTGGTTTAACTAATTCTAATTGACGTTGAAGATAAGGTCGGCACGTTTGAGCTTCAATTGCAACAGGGGCTCGGTTTTCTGGGGGGCGACATTTGACAACATTAATGATAAGCATGTCTTTATTTGTATCAAGGCCAATTGCAGTCATAATTTTATCTAAAAGTTGACCGGCTCTTCCTACAAAAGCTTTACCCTGTAAGTCTTCATTCTCACCAGGCGCTTCTCCAAGAACCACAATTTCAGTATGGGGATTGCCTCGGTCAATGACGAGATTGGTACGACCTTCATGAAGATCACATTTGGTGCAACCAGCAGCCAAAAAATTTTTGCGGAATTCTTCATAAGTTTTTGAGGACAAAACATTGTTTTGAGTTCCATCAAAAAGGTCAAATTGCATAGGGCTAGCGTAGAATTTTTGACGAAGAGAGTAAAGAGGAAAAATTGATTTTCTAAAGTATGATATCATGCCTGTCCGGAGATAATCCCAATGAAAATAAAATGGCATGGTCCTTATCAATTTTTCTCTTGTGAAAGAGAATGCCCTGATTGTCATATGACTTTGATGACTCAGACTCTTCTAGGATGGGATTCTTTGAAAAGCTTATTTCATGATTTTGGAATCAATGCCCATTGTATGTCTTGCAATGTTCGTTTTCGTGCATTTGGAACTGTTACTTTTAAACGTTTAGCAGTCATAGTTACTTTCTGGTGTTTTTTAGGTATGGCTTTGCTTACATCTTTAATATGGATTTATATACATTCTTGGATTTTAAAAGGGGGATGGCTTTTTCTCTCTTTTCTTGCGATGATCTTTCTTCCAAAATATGTTTTTTCTGTTGCTCGAAAATTATGGTGGAAAGAAGCTAAATTGGAGAAAATCTTAGTTCATTCCGACGTAGAAGAGTGTCATCTTCCACGAATAGGGAAATGATGGACAAGCATTAACAAATGGGATATCATCGCGGCTCTAACGGGCTTTCGTGAGTACTGGAGATTTGAGAGTAGAATGAATATAGAATATGCAAGTTTACTCATTGTTTTTGCGTTTTCAGGGTTGATTGCTTTTGGTCTTTTGGCTGCAAGCATGCTTTTAGGGCCTAAAAATCCTACGAAAGTGAAGGGACAACCTTTTGAATGTGGTTATGAACCGATCACTTTGCCTCGAGGACGATTTGGCGTTAAGTTTTACTTAGTAGCGATGCTCTTTGTTATTTTTGATGTTGAGTTGGTTTTTTTATTTCCCTGGGCCGTTGTTTTCAGAGGTTTAGGTATGATTGGATTTCTAGAAATGGTGGCTTTTTTAGGGATTGTTGTGGTGGGCCTTTTTTATGCTTGGAATAAAGGGGCTTTGGAGTGGGAGTAAATGAAACCTCTGAAAAAGGCCCATCTGCTGTGTTGCCCGCTGCGCTTCTTTGTGCGGCGTACCAGCAAACGTACGCCTCCGCAGTCGCTTGCGTGCGCCTTACATCTGGGACCTTTTTGAGAGGTTTCAAAATTAGAAGTCAAATAGAAGGGAATTAAAATGGGTTTTTTAGATTCTGTATCAGGTTTTTTTACGTCGAAACTTCAAGAAGCCATTGGATGGTCACGGAAATATTCAATTTTTCAATATCCTTTTGTGACCGCTTGCTGCGGTATGGAATATATGTCTACTGCCTGTTCTCATTATGACGTTGATCGATTTGGGGCAGGGCTTCCAAGATTTTCTCCCCGACAGTCCGATGTCCTTTTTGTAGTCGGAACCATTAGTCAGAAAATGGCCCCTGTTTTGAAAAAAATTTATGATCAGATGTGTGATCCCAAGTGGGTAGTGGCGTTTGGAGTGTGTACGTGTACAGGCGGATTTTACGATAATTATGCAACCGTGATGGGAATTGATACGCTGATTCCTGTGGATATTTATATTCCTGGTTGTCCTCCTCGACCTGAAAATGTTTTAGATGGGTTAATGAAGTTGCAGGACAAAATACAGAAACAGAAGCAAGAAGTTTAAATATTGTCGTTCGTCTTTTATTGTTTATTTTTTGTTAAAAAATAACTTATGAATATTTTAGATCTCTTAAAAGAAAAGTTTGTTCAATTTATCGTTTCTACGCATTCTCAATGTGAAAACGATACTATCCTTCTCAAAAAAGAAGGGGTTTTGCCTGTTCTTGCATTTTTGAAAGATAATTCTGATTTAGATTTTAACTTTTTGATGGATTTGACGGCAGTGGATTATTTAGGAAGACAAGATCTTGCAAGATTTGAGGTGGTTTATCATTTGTATTCACTTAAGTTTAATCGAAGAATTCGTGTGAAGGCTTTGATTCCAGAAGAAGATTTAGAAAT
>JAYRIK010000242.1:0-3460 GCA_041906865.1 Candidatus Auribacterota bacterium | reverse complement strand
TTAATAACTTTGCTCTTTGCTTGGAAATTTTTTATTACGTACATCGCTAACGTAATTTCCAAAAGCATCTTTCATTGCTTTAGCAAGGTAAGCATATCGTTTAACAAATTTAGGCTGTATTTTTTCATAAAATCCCAACATGTCATAGCTTACAAGAATCTGTCCGTCACAATGAGGACCAGCGCCAATTCCAATCGTTGGAGCTTTAATCTGTGTTGTAATTTCTTTTGCTGTATCACTTGAAATGCATTCTAAAACAATGCCGAGCACTCCTGCCTGCTGAAGCGCTAACGCATCATGCAATAAGTCATTTTTAGATTTTTCATCTTTCCCATAAACATGATATTTGCTCTCAGCATAAATGTGAGTGGGAAGCATTCCAATATGCCCTAACACAGGAATTCCTAGCTCAACCATTCTTCTTATTTCATCTAAAATGGTCTCCGATGTCCCTTCAACTTTTACTGCTTGAGCACCACCTTCTTGAATAAATTTTTTTGCATTTTCTAGAGTTCTTTCTTGGGAAACCCCATAAGATAAAAAAGGCATGTCAGCGACAAGCAAACTATTTTTCACTCCTCTGCTTACGGCCTTCGTGTGATGAAGCATGTCCTCCATAGTCACCTTTAAAGTACTCTCAAAGCCCAAGGCAACCATTCCCAGTGAATCTCCCACCAAAATTAAATCAACTCCAGATTCATCTATAACTTGAGCCATAGAAAAATCATAAGCTGTTAAGGCTGTAATTTTTTCCCCATTTCTCTTTTTATTCCAAAGTTTTTCTATGGTCGTTTTTGAATTCATGCAACACACTTACGGGTTAGTTCATTCATTAATATTTATAAAACAGCCATAGTACAAGGAGGCCAGAAGCATTATAGAACCCTGCACGTATGGTGTAATATGGCCTCCTTAGTATTTTTCAGATTTAGCTGAAATGGAAATAATTTCTTAACCGAATTAGGATCTTTTAATCCAATCAAAAGCTCACCCATCGTTTTTTTAAGAACGGGATGTATAAGCTTCGAATTTAATTCACAAAGAGGTTCTAATACGAATCTTCGTTCATGCATGCGAGGATGAGGTAAGATTAAAATCGTGTCCTGTAAAACTTGGGCATCATTGATTAATAAATCCAAATCAATCACTCTCGCCTGTTGAACTTTTTCTCTTTGTCGACCCATTTTTTTCTCAACGCTCAAAAGAAACTTCATTAATTCAAGCGGGGCTAGAGAGCTTTCAAGCTCTAAAACTGCATTATAAAATAATCCTCCTTCACATGAAATAGGACTGGTTTCATAAATGCTTGAGGCAGCTAGAATCTCAAGTCCTGCAAATTCCGAAAGAAAGGAAACAGCTTTTTGAAAATGGTCTAAACGATTTTCAAGATTTGAACCTATGCCGATATACGCCTTCATACCAATACCACATTTTTCAGTCTAGCTACCGCTTCATAAATACGTTTAACAGGAACAGTTAGAGAAAAACGAATGTATCCTTCTCCGCTTTTCCCAAATCCAACGCCAGGCGTGGCTACAATTCCCGTTTCCTCTAATAATTTCAAAGCTAAACTCTTGGAATCATATCCTTCAGGCACTTTTGCCCACACATAAAAAGAAGCATCAAGAGGACTGACCTTCCATCCAGCCTCCTTCAATCCCTTCAGCAAAACATCACGTCTTTCTCTATAAGTGTTTAAAAGAGGAGCACGCTCCTTCTCTGTCAAAGAAAGTGCTCGAATTCCTGCCCATTGAATTGCTTGAAAAATCCCAGAATCAAGGTTTGATTTAACTTTTGCTAGTCCTTGCAAGATCTGAGCATTTCCAACTGCAAACCCAATACGCCATCCTGTCATATTATAAGTTTTAGAAAGAGAGTGAAGCTCAACCCCTATTTCCTTTGCTCCCTCAACTTGTAGAAAACTTGGAGGCTTATTTTCATAATAAATTTCTGTGTAGGCCGCATCATGGCAAACAATGATATTTCTTTCGTTCGCAAATCGAAACACTTTCTTAAAAAAATCTAGTGACGCTATCGCTCCTGTGGGGTTATTTGGATAATTCAAAAACATGAGCTTAACTTTGGATAAATCCTGTTTTGAAAGTGAATCAAGATCAGGCAAATAATGATTTTTCTCCAAAAGACTCATGTAAACAGGTTCGCCCCCCGCAAACCATGTTCCAGACTGATAGACAGGATAACCGGGTTCGGGAACAAGAACTTTGTCACCAGGATTAATGAAAGCCAAAGGGATATGCCCAATTCCCTCCTTGGAACCGATTAAAGGCAAAACTTCTTTTTCTGGATCTAACAACACATTAAAACGATTCTTATACCACGCAGCAATTGCTTTGCGAAATTCGCTTAATCCTGCATCCAGAGCATAGCGATGATTTTTGGGATCATGCGCAGCGCTATTCAAAGCCTCTATGATAGGCTCTGGGGTCGGAATATCTGGATCACCAATACCCAAATCAATAATATCCTTACCTTCACTCACAGCCTTACGTTTGGCGCGATCAATTTCTACAAAAAGATAAGGGGGTAGTTTTTTTAATCGATCTGCAAATTCAAATTGATTCATTTTCGTAACTCAAATTTAAGGTTGCATATATAAAAAAGTTATTTAATCCCAATTCCCAGCACATCCTGCATACTATAAAGTCCGGGCTTTGCCTTTACAACAAACTTGGCAGCTCTCAATGCACCCTGAGCAAAAGTTTCACGTGTATGCGCTCGATGAATGAGCTCTAAACGCTCACCAGGACCACCAAACAAAACCGTATGATCTCCAACAATATCCCCTGCTCTAACTGCAAAAACCCCTATTTCTTTTTTCCTCCTCTCGCCAACCATACCATCTCTACCTGTTACAATATCTTTTTTTAGATCACGATCTAAAGTTTCTGCCAAGATTTCTACAAGCTTTTTAGCAGTTCCGCTCGGCGCATCTTTTTTAAGATGATGATGAGCTTCAACTACTTCAACATCATACTGATCACCCAAAAGCCTTGCTGCCTCTTTAACCAAGAGAAACAACAAATTCACACCCACACTCATATTGGGGGATTTGACACACGCAGTTTTTTTTGAAAATTCTTTGATTAGAGCTTCTGCCTTTTCAGAAAAGCCCGTTGTTCCAATCACAAGTGGAACATGAACCATTTCTGCAAAACGAATAAGTTTTTCAGAAGATTCTACTGTTGAAAAATCAATAATGACATCCGGCTTGCTGGTTGTATCAAATTGATCTCTTACTTTAATGCCGAGAGCACCTACGCCTATTAACTCACCAATATCTTTTCCTAAAAATGGACTTTGGGAATGATCAATGGCGCCCACAATTTCAAAACTTGCATCACGGGCGGCGCAAGCAATAATTTGTCGACCCATTTTTCCACAAGCACCATTCATCGCCAGCTTAATTTTTGTACTCATATATTACTCTTAATTAAATTTA
>JAYRIK010000241.1:0-8170 GCA_041906865.1 Candidatus Auribacterota bacterium | reverse complement strand
CTCGGGTTGCCCTGCTTTGGCAAGAACAAAACAGGCATAAGCTTGAATTTCCAAAATATCGGGACTGTCAGAGCTTTCGCTTAATAATTTTTGTACATACTTTAAAAGTCGGTCTCGAAAATCGCTGGGAATAGAGAAGCCTGCATTTTCGGCTTCGACCATAAAATGGGCTGCATAAACACTGGCCCAATTCCAATTCTCAGCATATCCAGGCCACATGGCCAAACCTCCATCAGCTGTTTGCATGCTCATGAGGCGATTAAGAGCCGTATCAAATCTTTGACGAATGTATTCTGGATTAAATTGATCAGGAGCAATTTTGGGCCCTATTTTCTTCAACCCAATTAAAGGGAAAGCGGTGCTCACCGTTTGCTCAACACATCCATGAGGATATTCATTAAGATAATCCAGTGCATGCATGAGATTAAAAGTAGGAAAGGAGGTGACACGGATGTTTATTTTTGTGGTTCCTTCTATCCATTGGTCAGAGGGAATTTTAATTTTAAAATTTTGTCCTGGTAAAATGGTTGCATAGCTTCCTTGCGAAGTCATTGGATAAGGCGCACGAATGGGGAATGTCAGATGCTGTTGATATTTTTGACCATTAAGTTCAGCTTTGATTTTAAGATGAGCAATGCCCATTATTTTTTCAGCTGTGAGAGGAAGGGTTATCATGGCTTGAGAACCTTCTTGAATCAAATTTGAAGATAAAGAAATTTTTCTTTCAAGCATTTCAGAAAAATGAACAGGGCTTTTATCTTCTAATTCGACTGAAAGGGTTGCAGCACCTTCACTTCCTGTATGATTGAAAATAACGATGGGGATTTCAAAATGGTCCTCAGTTGCTATAAATCGAGGACAGGTACTTTGAAGCATGAGAGGTGATTTTACGAGAATGTTTTTAGCTGCTGATCCAAAAAGATTTTGAGAGTGGGCAATGGCCATTACACGTAATCCCCCTGTGAATTCTGGAAGACGAAAATCCGTTTGTACTTTTCCATTTGCATCAGAGTGGAGGACTTTGGAGACAAGAGCAACATTGTTGATGTGTTTAGCAGAGATGGGAGATAAATGGCGGGGATCATAACTGCCATCGCCTCCCACAGCACTTTTCGTATCTACTTTGGGAATTTCTGGAAAAAGCTCTCCATAAAGATCGGATGCAAATACATTCAGAGCACGATTTCTATGAAAAAATAAAAAAGGATTAGGTGTTAAAAAATTTGTGAGTAAGAGAATTCCTTCATCCACCAAGGCGAGTGTGACGCTTGCATTTTTAACAGGCATCCCTTGTGAATTAAGAATTTGAGTTTCTACATGAACTTTACTTTTAGGAAGGATCTCGTCAGTTACATGGATTTTTACATTTAGTTTTTGATCTTCATTATTGACTAAAAGCCGTGTGATGCCAAAAGCACGATGCGTTTTCCATGGGGCATGCGAGTCAATGGGTTGAATAACCATTGCGCTCACATAAGCATTGGGGCGATAGCTTTCTAATATATCTAGGGGAATGGCCATATGAGATTCAGACATGGAAATCACTTTGTGAAAAATGACATCGTCTGTTTCAATCGTTAAAAGAAGTTCACCTGGGAAAGGACTCCCAATAATGAGTTGTGCTTTTTCTCCAACTTTGAAAGAGTTTGCACGATTTTTTTGATCAGACTGTGTTTTCCCAAGAAGAGGCGGGTCCTGCCGCTCGTCAGCCCCATCGTGCTCAGCAAAAGTTGCGCTCGATGGGCCCCCCCGCCGAGCGTCACCCGTATTTACAGTGGATAAAATTTGAAAAGGCATGTAGAAAAGAACATTCCATTTTTCTTGTAAGTTTGAATGAAAAGGAACGATTTTAAGTTGTAATTGTTCAGGATTTTCTCTGGAAATATTGTCCTCCCATCCTTTTTCACTGCTGACATAAAAACTATAAGAAGTAAAACTTCCTGTTTGAGTGTCATGAATTGTGATGACATAGGATCCTTCGCTGGGAGGAATGACGTTAAAATGTCCATGCCCGTTTTTTAAAACAAAGAGAGAAGAAGAGACAGCATCGAGTAAACGCGTTGAATCGTAATGATAACTACCATCGCGGTAGGTCATGATGCTATTCCAGGTTTCGCGAAAGAATTGCAGGTTCAGCTCTTTGGAAATTTTGACCCTCTTCCCTTGTCCAGAAACAGCAGCAATATCCATCGTATAAGCGACTCCAGGTTCTACCCCCTGATTTTTGTGGGGATGGATTCCAATATAATAGGGAAGAGTGTCGATAGTGATACTTTGACTTGCACTCACTGCCCGTCCTCCCATTTCTTGAACGCTTCCCATTACTGTCAATTGCCAGGGACCTGCATGAGTTAAGTTTTGTGGGAGGGGTGAAGACGCTGTCGCTTTGTTTTTAGGGAAGTTCGAGAGGGGGAGAACATTTATAGATGAAAGATCTATTTCCCATTCTCCTTTGCCTTTTTCGTCCATTTTTATTTTGGATCCTTCTATGTTTTGACTTTGGGGAAGAGGAACTCCGAGTACTTTTAAAGCATTGGCATGATCATCAAAAACCCATTCTCTCCAATGTTTGTGTTTGAACGAAACGGGATCCAAGCGGCCTGAAAATGTAGCATCTGTACCTGAAGCAGGTTGTCCAAAAAGATAATTCCCTTCCATCTGAGCTAAAAGAGGTTTAGCAGACAAAGCATAACGACGATGGGAAATATTTTTAAAAGACAGAGCAACTTTCATTCGATCCGGCAAAAATTCCTCCACTAAAAATGAAACGGAGCCAAAATTTTTAGAATCTGTATCCTTGTTTTTGGGTAAACCGACTGAGACAGTCCAATTCCCTGTTGGGATATCTCGAGGTAATTTCATCACCAAATGAATCATTCCATTAGAATCCATTTGAGTTATTTTACTTTTCCAATTTCTAGAATCAGGTCTGTAAAATTGCCACTCGATCGGAAATTTTTCTGGAACACTTAAACGAGGTCCTCGGACAATGCCCCATAAATGTACTGTTTCTCCGGGCCGATAGGCGCCCCGTTCTGTATAAACAAAAGCATCATAGCTATTGGGGGAATAAGGACTACCTGCAACATCAAAAGGAGAATAAGAAAGCTCACTCGTTCTTAAATCCAGCCATGTTAAATGCTGGTGTGAAGCATCGATAGAACGATCTGCCACAATTACGGCAAGCTTCTCATCGGAAAGTGTTTGAATCGTATCTATTTTGACAATGCCATTTTCATTAGAGATGCCTTCTCCTAAAAGTTGATTTTTGCTAGAGAATGCACGAATGCGCACTTGCCCGATAGGGTGACCCGTCTTTAGTGAAACAGTCCAAACAAAAAGGCTATGGAGGGATCTTTTAGCGATTAAGCCAATATCGGATAATGTAACCACAGTTGAATCTGATATCCAGCTTTGATCTTCATCCTCTGATTTAATTTGCACTTCATAGACGCCATCTTGTACAGAATCTTTAGGAAGCAAATCATCCAGACATATTGGAATATCCTGAGGTTTATTTTTTTCGATATTCAATTTTAAGGATTTGTGTGCAATTTCCTGACTAAAATGATGAAGCCCATACCATTGATTGTCATAAACGGTGTTTCTCCAATTCACCACATTGCTCTCATACATTTGGGTTATAGTCACTTTGATATTTTGTAAATTGATTGCATGAGCTATCAGAGTTCGATTCCCTTCAGACCCTAAATATCCATGATCTTGCTCAAACCATATCGAAGGACGGCGATCTGGGATAAAAACACTGAAGAGATCTTCTTGCGGATAATTTTTGGAAGAATTTTTAACTGAGGGTTTATTTATTTTTAAAGCATATCGTTCTCCCGGAATAAAATCAGCTTCAACAGTGGCTCCAAACCATTCTCGAATGATTGTAAAAGGAAGGGCAGGCTCCAGCGTGAGCACTTCTTTTAAAACTTCTAAATCAATTTCATTATTAAAATAAAGATTCAATCTTATTTTCCCTTTAGTTGCAGCGTCTGGCATTGCTTTTGTAATCATCAGATGCTGGTTCAAAGAAAGAGGTGTTTCATAGGGACGGCTCAATCCCAAGGGACCACTGACGCCACAAAGTCCTGCATGGATACGAATGATGACTTGAGGAAGAGCAGAATCATTTTGATAAAAAAAAGCAGTAGGCTCTGTAATGATATGGATGACATGTCCTGTATTGTCTCCATATAAATGAAAAGGGATTTTTTGATGATTCAGCGATTCAATCTCTAAATATTTCAGGATTTCAGTCGAAAGTACTTTGTCGCTGAATTCAATTTCAATCATAAACTGATTTTTTTCGTCAAAGGCTGCTTGGCGTATGGATAAAACTTGTAAAGAGGGAGTTTTGACTGTGGCTGTATAAGCTTGATTGAGTAAAAAACCCTCCTTAGACTTTAAAGAATGAATAGGGAATGTAAAAGTGAAAGCCGTGGCTTTGGGGAGATCTTTCTCTGGGGTAAAAGAAAGTTTTCGTGCATTTGCCCATTCCCAATGTCCAGGCATCAAATAGACAGAATCACCTGAACTCTTGATGATGATTTGGGATGAAACATCTTCACAAGCCATATCCAAATTAAATTCCCAAGATAAAACAGGGCGTGTCCCTATTTCAGCATCATTGCCTGGGTTGAAGCGCTCTACTTTTAGGAGATTGAGGGTTTTTAATTGATAAGCATGATGGAACGTCATCCATGCAATAATATTTGCAATTGCGAAACAAGTAACCGTGATCCAAAATCGTTTGTGGGACATGCCTCATTCTCCGAAATCGAAAGTTTTTAAAATGGAAATTTTAATAAAAAGTGAGAAAAATTTTCTTCAAAAACACTTTGAGTTCTTTAAGAAAGAGGGTCAAGAAGAAAACAGGAATCATTCGTAAAATGAGAAGCAACTCGCTGAAGGAGAGAAAGTAGGGATAAAAATTTTTTAAAGAATTATTTTTTGATTTAAAAATCTAGAAAAATTTTCTGAATCTCAAGCTCGTGATTTAAATGCATTTTCAAAAAACTTAAAGCTTACGAACCTTCACTTGCGCTTCTTCTAAAAGTCCCAAGCTGACAGCTCCCACAGAATAATCATGACTGTAAACAACTTCTTTAATGCCGCTGTTGATAATCATTTTGGTGCACATAAGGCAGGGAGAAAAAGTAGAATAGATCGTAGAATCTTTAATGCTGACCCCGTGATAAGCCGATTGTGTAATCGCATTTTCTTCAGCATGGGAACATAAACATTCATCCAGCTGAGTTCCTTGCTGAGAAAAACTATTGCATCGTGGGCATCCTCCATCCATACAATTCTTAACACCGCGAGGGGTTCCATTATAACCCGTCGCAATAATACGCTTATCTTTGACAATAACAGCAGCCACTTTGCGCTTAATGCAATTGCTACGCAAGGCGACTACTTTAGCAATCCCCATGAAATAATTATCCCAGTCAGGTCGGCTGGAATTTGCCCCGTATTTCTTCAGCACCTCAATTACTTGTTCATAAAGTTTTTCAAGCGCTCCTGCATTGCTTAAAGAAGCATCTGAAAGAGCTTGTGTTTGATCTAGTTGCTGATGATGAGGGTTATTAGAAGAACGCTCTGCGTTTTCAAGACGGGTGAATTCTTCCAACGTTTGAGGATCATTTTCACGGCCTCGGGCTTTAATTCGTTCAAAGCGTAATTCAAGGGGTGCATCAATGAAGAGCAGAACAAAATCTTTTCTTTTTTTGAGGGATTTGGCTTCTTCAGGATTACGTATAGAATCTACCACATAATTTTTGTCATGATCTAATCCAGCGGCAATTCTCTCTGCCAAAACAGAAGGTCCAAATTGACTGCGCAGTTCATTACCAATTTGAATCAGATTTTCCCGAGTGATTTGAATTTGACGTTTTTTAAGTTCATCTCGTAGAGCATCAGAAAGAGAGGAGTAAATAAAGCCACGTTGCTTCAAAAATTCTGCAATAACTCCTTTGCCTGAACCATTTCTTCCAGTAAGTCCAATAATCACGAGATTAAAATCCTTTCTTAATAAATTCTACTTTCTCGTAGATTCTACTATGAGGTTAGTGGTTGGACAACCATTGTTTAAGTAAAAGTACAAACTTAAATTAGAATGTTTTAATTTTACTTTAATGATTTTTTAACCTTTCTATTGAGAGAATGTCTCTGTTAAAAACTGAAGCATTGTGGCAGAGATAAAAAAATCTTTTCTTCAAATAGGGGTTGTGGTATATTTTTCGCACCTTACTCATCATGTGGGATGATGAGGGGATGTAGTTCAAAGTTAATTATTTAAATCAAACCAAGGAGATCAGTAATGAAGAAGCTTTTAGCGATTTCCCTTCTTTGCTTAGGCGTAGCAGGTTTTGCCAAAGCTGATGAAGGTTCTACATGTATGTTGCATGGTTTTTATCTTGAACCAACTGTGGAAGCATTTGTTCCTTTCAATGATGATTTGAGCACCACAGTCTATGCTGGCGGTAAAGGTGGATATCAGTTCAACGAATGGTTTGCTGCTGAAATCGAAGCCGGTTGGGCAAATCCAGATCTTGGCGACGTCGGCGATGTTACCACGGTTCCTTTGCTTTTCAATGTTCGCGTCAATTTATGGCCTGGCGTTTATTGCGTTGATCCTTATGTTTTCGGCGGTATTGGTATCGGATTCAACAGCATTGATACGACTGTGTTAGGCGTTGAGATCGATGATAGCTTTGCGGGTCAGGTTGGTGCAGGCGTTGAATATCATATCAACGAATCTCTTTCTGCTCAGCTTGAATTAAACTTTTACTTCAATGATCCTGATTTAAATACACCTGTTTTGGGTGAATCAGATGTTGAATTAAATGCTTTCCGTATCGGTGGTGGAGTTACTTGGAGATTCTAATTTCTCAAATTTGAGAAATTGTATTTTAAAAAGGGCGGGGTTTTAATCCCGCCCTTTTTCTTTTTAAATCTTATTTTTAAGTATGGTTTAGCAGTCTTAATAATTAATGTTTATTTTGATTCCTTAAATTGATATTCTTATCAAGTATTAGCTTCGCCCTTGGAGGGGAGCCAACGGGCCTGTCCAATCATTTTTGAGAGAAACATCCAAAATCCGAAAAGGGATATTGGGAGTTTTTCTTTATCTAGATTTTGGCCCAGCTTGTTTTCGTCCCACCACCTCCTTGAGTTCGCAAAGCGAACATCTCTTCGAGATTCGCCGAAGGCGAACAAGGAGGTGGTGGGATCATTACAATGTCCAACGTGTGTCTTGGGGAGCCATAAAGTCATATGAAAGCGCCAAAAGTTTTAGTGGTGGATGATGAATTGGGAATACAAGAATCATTAAAAATGATTTTAAAAGAAGATTATCATGTCTTTATTGCTCCAAATGGAGAAGAGGCGTTTAAAGTTTTAAATCAAGAATCTCCAGACTTGGTTCTTTTAGATGTTTTATTGCCCGGCATGGGAGGGATTGAAATTCTAAAGAAATTAAGAATTTCTAACCCAGAAACGCAAGTCATTATGGTGACAGGACAGAGCAAATTTAAAACTGCTGTTGAAGCTATAAAACTGGGGGCATTTGATTATATTCATAAGCCTTTTGATATCGAAGAATTGCGGCGTGTTGTTAAAAAGGCCATTGAGCAAAGAAAATTTAGAGAGAGTATTGATTCTTTAAAAATAGAAGCCAAACGTTCTTCCCAGTTTGACAGCATTGTTGGATGCAGCCAGAAGATGAAGGATTTATTTGAAACTATCTCTCGTGTGATGGATTCAAATTCAAATGTTTTAATCACGGGAGAGAGTGGTACAGGAAAAGAGCTAGTGGCTCGAGCGCTTCATTACAATAGCATTCGTAAAGAAGGTCCTTTTGTGGTTGTGCATACGTCAGCCATTCCGGATAAACTCTTAGAAAGCGAACTTTTTGGACATGAGAAAGGTGCTTTTACAGGAGCCATTCAACGTAAGCAGGGGACTCTTGAGTTGGCACATGGAGGAACTTTATTCCTCGACGAAATTGGAGATATGCCTTTAGAGCTTCAGGCAAAATTATTGCGGGTGATTCAAGAAAAAGAATTTAGACGCGTGGGTGGGACTGAGTCAATTCATGTCGATGTTCGTTTTGTGGCTGCAACCAATAAAAATTTGGAAAAGGCAATTCAAACAAACGATT
>JAYRIK010000240.1:0-12169 GCA_041906865.1 Candidatus Auribacterota bacterium | reverse complement strand
TTGTTGGGATTGATGCTTTAACAGTAGCAGTTCATCCTGATAATAAAATTTCTCAACTTTCTATTGATCAGCTCTCAGATATTTTTACAGGTAAAATTAAAAATTGGAAAGATGTTGGAGGGGAAGATCGACCCATTGTTGTTCTTTCTAGAGAGCGTAATTCTGGAACACACGTGTATTTTTTAGAGCATGTCGTGCGTCATGGAAATGAAAAAGGGCCTGAGGAGTTTGATCCTTCCGTATTGATGTTGCCTTCCTCTCAAGCGATTGCTGAAGAAATTGCTCAAAATCCAGATGCGATTGGTTATTTTGGCTTAGGATATTTGACGCCTAAACAAAAAGCGATTGCTGTTTCTAAAACAGCTCAAGGCCCATTTGTTCTTCCTTCTGCATCAACCGCATCGTCTGGAGAATATCCTATTGCAAGATCCTTGCTTGTTTATACCCCTCATGATCCCCAGGGAAATGTGAAGACATTTATTGATTTTATGATGAGTCCCGAAGGTCAAAAGGTTGTACAAGAAATGGATTTTGTCCCGTTGAAATCAGTGGATAAGGTTTAGGGTATCGGATATAGGGAGAATTATTTTTGAATCTGAAATCCAAGATTGAAGACTCAAGACAAAAAAGAAGAATGTCTGAGTTTATCATCGAAAAGCTGATTTTATTAAGTGGCATTGCCTCTATTATCTTTGTTGTCTTGATTTTTATTTTTTTGTTAAAAGAGGGAATAGCGCTTTTTAAAACGACTTCTGTAAAAGATTTTCTGCTAGGACATCTCTGGTATCCCATTTCTTATCCTCCTAAATTTGGTGTTTTCCCTCTATTAATGGGATCTTTATGGGTGACTTTAGGTGCCGTATTGATTTCTGTTCCATTAGGATTAGGTTGTGCCATTTTCATTGGAGAAATAGTTCCTAAGGGAATACGAGATTATTTAAAAGCAGGCGTAGAACTTCTTGCAGCGATTCCAAGCGTGGTGCTCGGATTTATTGGTTTAGTGACTCTGGTCCCTGTGGTGAAGCAGCTTTTTGGCTTGCGCAGTGGCTTGACCGTGATTACAGGTTCAATCATGCTTGCCTTCATGGCTATTCCAACCATTGTTAGCATCATCGAAGATGCCTTAAATACAGTTCCTAAAAGTTATAGAGATGGTTCACTGGCTTTGGGTGCCACGCGTTGGCAAACCATTTATCGTGTGATTCTTCCCGCTTCTTCAACTGGAATTCTTGCGGGTGTCATGTTGGGAATTGGACGTGTGATTGGTGAAACAATGGCGGTTATGATGATTACAGGCAATGCGGCTATTTTCCCAAAAAGTTTTTTTGATCCAGCTAGAACCATGACTGCTACCATTGCTGCGGAGATGGGTGAGGCCGTGCAGGGGAGTTCTCATTATGATGCTTTGTTTGCGATCGGAATTCTTCTCTTTCTCATTACTTTTATTGTGAATCTGTTGGCTGATTTCTTTTTACATCGGAGGAAAAAATGATCCCAACCACCTCTTTGAGTTCACAAAGTGAACAACCTCTTCGAGGTTCGCCTCTGGCGAACAAAGAGGTGGTGGGATGATCCCACCACCTCTTGCAGGCCCGTAGGGCCGTGCTTTGTGTGGTTAAATGAAGGGATCAAAGTTTAGGAGATATATGATGAGTGGAAAAGTAGAAAGAAAAGTAAATATTTTCAAAGCACGTATGCTTCGCATACAGCAAGAGGTGGTGGGATGATTTCTCCTCGCCATGCGCAATGGGTTGCTTACTTTCTTACATTCTTATGTACGGTCATTATCATTGTGCCCGTTTTAATGATTGTAGCCTTGATTGTGACTCGAGGTGCTCCTGCAATTACCTGGGAATTCTTAAGCTCTGTTCCGAGAATGGGAATGAAGGCGGGTGGTATTTTCCCAGCCATTGTTGGAACACTCTATTTGGTTTCAGTGACCATGGTTTTTGCTGTTCCATTGGGCGTATTTGCAGCTATTTTTTTGGTTGAATATGCTAAAGACAATGCTTTAAAGCGACTTATTGAAGTAGCCATTGTGAATCTTGCGGGTGTTCCATCCATTGTTTTTGGACTTTTTGGATTAGGACTCTTTGTTGTTTTTCTCAAGTTTGGAGCTTCAGTTTTGGCTGGAGCTTTGACTCTTGCCATCATGACACTCCCTGTGATTATTACTTCTACGAAAGAGGCCTTAAGCAGTGTTCCTGCTTATTTTCGAGAGGCGAGTTTGTCCTTAGGGGCAACTCGGTGGCAAACGATTCGTTATACGGTTCTTCCAAATGCATTGCCAGGCATTCTTACAGGGACTGTTCTAGGACTGTCACGCGCAGCGGGGGAAACAGCCCCAATTCTTTTTACGGTTGCAGCTTTTTATCTTCCTAAATTACCTCATTCGATTTTTGATCAGGTGATGGTTCTTCCTTATCATTTATATGTTTTATCAACACAAGTCCCCAATGTTAAACCACATCTTCAATATGGAACAGCCTTGGTTTTAGTGGTAATCGTTTTGATCTTAAATCTTTTTGCCGTTGTGATGCGTACTCGATTTAGGAAAAGAAAACAATGGTAATTGACAATAATTGCCCATCTTTAGTCATTCGTTGTTAATAAAAAGAAAAGTCCAAAGGTTAGAAGATCATGCTTCACCAAAAAGATTCTGAAATAAAAATTAAGATTGAAGACCTGAATGTTTATTATGGTGCTCTTCATGCCCTAAAAAATTTAAATCTTCGTATTTTAAAGAATGAGATTTTAGGAGTGATTGGACCTTCCAACAGTGGGAAAACATCCTTTTTAAGGTCTCTCAATCGTTTGAACGATGGGCAAAAAATACGAACAGAGGGAAAGATCTGGTTGGATGGTCAAGATATTCAGAAAATAGATGTTGCTCTTTTGCGTAAAAAGATAGGAATGGTTTTTGCTTTACCTATTCCTTTGCCAATGTCTATTTTTGACAATGTAGCGTATGGTCCTCGTATGCATGGGATCAAGTCTAAAAAGGTTTTGCAAGAAATTGTTCAAAAAAGTCTAGAAGCTTCCTATTTATGGGAAGAAGTAAAAGATCGTCTTCAAAATTCTGCTTTTCAGCTTTCTGGAGGTCAGCAGCAACGACTTTGTATTGCAAGAACGTTAGCGGTAGAACCGGATGTTATTCTTTTTGATGAACCATGTTCCGGGTTGGATCCCATTTCTACAGGAAAAGTGGAAGAAGCCATGTTAGAGTTGAAAAAAATTTATACCCTGGTATTAGTAACAAACAATACCAAACAAGCAGCTCGAGTGGGGGATCGTGTCGCGTTCTTTTTAATGGGAGATTTGGTGGAAGTAGGTCCCACAGATAAAATCTTTACGAATCCATCAGATATTCGAACAGGAGAATATATTACAGGGAGATTTGGATGAACTTGTTACCGGTTCTTGCGTTGTCCAGTTCTTAGTGATGAAAAATAATATGAATTCAAAAATTTCAGTAAAAAATCTCAATCTTTATTATGGCTCTTTCCATGCACTTAAAAATATTAACATGGAGATTCGCGAGAAGGCTATTACAGCAATGATTGGTCCTTCAGGCTGTGGAAAATCAACGTTACTCAGAGTCTTTAATCGTATGAATGATACGATTGATGGAGTGCGTGTTGACGGAGAAGTGTTGATTGATGATCAAAATATTTATGAGTCTCATGTTGATTTGCTCTCTTTAAGAAAAAGAGTCGGAATGGTTTTTCAAAGACCAAATCCTTTTCCTATTTCTATTTTTGAAAATGTGGCTTATGGTTTGCGCATTCATCAATTATCAAAAGTCAGAGATGTAGAAGAAGTGGTAGAGAATTGCTTAAGATCCGTTGAGTTATGGGATGTACTTAAAGATCATTTAAATCGTTCGGCCTTGAATTTGTCTGGAGAGCAACAACAACGTCTTTGCATTGCCAGAGTACTTGCGGTTGAACCTAATGTTGTCTTGATGGATGAACCGTGTTCAGCATTGGATCCAGTAGCTACTGCTAAAATTGAGGAGTTGATGTTTGATCTTAAAGAGCGCTACACTATAGTGATTGTAACGCATAATATGCAACAGGCTGCCAGAGTTTCTGATGAAGCGGGTTTTATGTTGTTGGGAGAGCTTGTTGAATTTGGTAAAACAAGCAGGATTTTTACCAATCCATTGGATCAAAGAACGAATGATTATATTTCAGGAAGATTCGGATGAAAACGGATAAGGGGAGGCAAGTATAATATATGGAACGACATTTTGATGAAGAGTTAAAGCAATTAAGTCAAGAACTTCTGAAAATGGGAGGTTTGGTTGAAGAGGCGATTAGCCGCTCGGTCAAAGGATTGGTGGATCGTGATCAAGCTTTGACAGAAGATGTCATTCGGTCAGATGACTCTATCAATATGATGGAAGTCGAAATTGAGGAAACTTGTCTTAAGCTTCTAGCCCTACATCAACCTGCGGGATCGGATTTAAGATTTATTACCATGGTGATGAGAATTGTCAATGATTTGGAGCGTATGGGCGATCAGGCTGTCAATATCGCAGAACGGGCTTTAGATCTCTTTAAACAGCCTCTTTTAAAGCCTTTGATTGATATTCCTCGTATGGCGGCATTGGCTCAAAAAATGGTAAAAAATAGTTTAGATGCTTTTGTGAATCGTGATGCGAACTTAGCCAGAACTGTTTGTCAAAGTGATGATGATGTAGATAATTTAAATGATCAGATTTTTCGAGAGCTGTTGACTTACATGATTGAAAATTCTTCAGCTATCACACGTGCTGTAGATTTGATTTTGATAGGACGACATATTGAGAGGATTGCAGATCACGCAACCAATATTGGAGAAGATGTCATTTATCTTGTTCAGGGTAAAAATATCAAACATCATCTTGAGGAAAAGAAGTTGAAATAATGCCCATTTATTCCCATTCCAAATTAAGTACTTACGAAACATGTCCTCTCCAGTATAAATACCGCTATATTGACAAGATTAAGTTAGGTCGGGAAACGATCGAGGCTTTTGTAGGCAAACGTGTCCATGAATCACTTGAGAAACTTTATAAAGATTTGAAAGTAACTAAAGTCGATAGCTTGGGTGATCTTTTGACTTTTTACAATGATGCCTGGCGGAAAAATTGGACCGAAAATGTTGAAATTATCAGAAAAGATTATACCTCTGAGAACTATCGTGTGCTGGGGGAGAAATGTATTCGTGATTATTATCGTAGATTCTATCCTTTTGAGCAGGATAGAACGCTAGGTCTTGAACAGCAGATTTTTATTGATTTGGATGAATCCCACTACGAGGCCAGACTGGATCCATCCAGAATAAATGAACAGTCAGCCTCTTCGGGGACTGGCGCTTTAGCGTCAGAAAAAATAAGAACCCATGGCCATGAGTCCATGGAGCTTCGGAGAGGGGATTATCGCATCATAGGTTATATTGATCGCATCTCTCAAGCGACAGAAGGCGTGATTGAGATTCATGATTATAAAACAGGACAATCTCTTCCAACTCAAGAAAGCGTGGATCAGGATAGACAATTAGCTTTGTATCAAATTGGAATTCAACAGCGATGGCCAGATGCAAAAAAAATAAAACTTGTTTGGCATTATTTGGCTTTTGATCGAGATTTGGTTTCAGAGAGAAGTGTTGAAGAGCTTGATACGTTGCGGCAAGATACGAAAAAGTTAATTCATGAAATTGAACAAACCAAAGAATTTCCTCCCAAACAAGGAGCGATATGCCCTTGGTGCGAATTCATTGATATTTGTCCTTTGATGAAGCATCAGCAAAAGGTAGAGGCCCTATCGGTAAATGAGTATTTAAACGAACCGGGAGTTAATTTAGTCAATCGTTATGCGGAACTCTCATCACAAAAGAATAAAGTGATAAAGGCTTTGGACGAAGAGTTAGAAAAGTTAAAAAAAGCACTCATCGAATATGCAGACAAAGAAGGTGTTGAGATTATTTATGGGAGTGATTGCAAATTGCGTGTAAAAATAAAAGAAGGCTATCAATTTCCTCTTAGAAATGATCCTCGTCGATCCGATTTAGAAAAACTTGTGAAGGAAAGTGGTGAGTGGATGAATTTTTCAGATTTAAATTTGAATCAACTTACAGAAGCTCTTCAATCAGAAAAAATTTCTAATGAGGTGAGAGATAAAATTTTGAAATTTGCACAACTTGAAAAGAGTTATAGATTTTATTTGTCAAAGGGTGAGGCTTAAGGGGAGTTTTTAGATTCTTACAAAAAAGAATTTAAAAAAGTTCTCACTTTCTCTTCATATTCTTCTGAATACAATTCATGTGCTTGACCGTGATCAGCTCCTGATACAATCCAAAGTTGAATGCTCGGATTGACGTTTTTTAGTTGTATTGCATGATCGAGTTTGATTTGTGTGTCTTCATCCCCATGAATTAAAAAAATCGGTGTTTGAACTTGTCGAACGATTTTTTCTGGAGAAATATCATTCAAGTTTATTTTTAGAAAAGTTTTTCCAAGATAAATAAGTATTTTCTTGAAAAGAGAACGCAATGGCCCTAGATTCTGAAACATCTCGTCAAGTAAAGGGTTCAGAGATGCAAAAGGAGAATCAGCTACGATAGCTTTTATCCTTGGATCCGAAGCTGTTAAAAGAGCAACAGAGGCTCCCAGGGAATAACCTAAAACGCCTATTTTTTTAAATCCTCTTTTTTCTAATTCATTTAGAGCTGCTTTTAAATCCAAAGGCTCAAGGTATCCCACGGTTGTGATCTTTCCTTCACTTTCTCCCATGGCTCTAAAGTCGAAAAGCAAAAGATTAAAATCCGGATAGAGAAATTTAGCCAGAGGAAGTAAATTCCCTTTGTCGAAAGGGTATCCATGACAGATGATCATGGCTCGATCAGTGTTTATGCCAGGGATGAACCAACCTCTCATCAAAACATCATCTTCTGTTTTGAAAGAAATTTTCTCGTAGATCAAGCCATAATGTTCAGGTGTCACAGGAGTAATGAAACGGGGAGGCTTTAAAGAACGGTAAAAATAATAAATGGCATAGATCAGGATAAGAATGCTACAGCCAAGAATAGTCCATAAGATATTGATGATGAAATGATTCATAAGTTGGTACTAAGATTAAAAGAGTTCATCCCTGCTCTATTTCAATTATCATGGCAAAATTTTTCATATTTTTATATGATAAAGAATGGTCTTTTGTGACCAGACTTAGGAGATAGAAACAGTGAAATTAGATTCCCCTTCAAAAGAGATTTTGAAAACTTCCAAAGAAAAGTTACCTTCCAACGAATCTCAGCATCATGATGACCCACGAGGATTCATTTCTCTAAAAGGGGTGAGACAACACAATCTGAAGAATATCGATGTGAAAATTCCCTTAGGCGAGGTGACTGTCATTACAGGGGTGAGTGGATCTGGAAAATCTAGTCTGGCCTTTGACACCCTTTATGCAGAAGGCCAACGCCGTTATGTCGAGAGTTTTTCTGCTTATGCACGCCAATTTTTAGATCGTATGGACAAACCCGCTGTCGAGCATGTCCAAGGAATATTACCCGCCATTGCTATTGATCAAACTGATCGTGTACGAGGTTCGAGATCCACGGTTGGAACCATGACCGAAATCACGGATTTTGTAAAATTGATTTATGCAAAACTGGGTCGACTTTATTGTCATCAATGCTTCCGAGAGGTTAAGATAGATACTCCAGATACTATTTATGAGGCCTTGTTGAAAAGAGTTTCCCACCAAATAATTCTGATCGGTTTTTTTCTTCGCATTTCCTCAAAATTAGAGGCTAAAGAATTACTAGAGGGCTTTTCCAAAATGGGTTTTCGTAAGATTATTTTGGAGAATCAAGTTCTTGAAATGGATGAATCTTTAATTGAAAAAATGAGAGGGCAAAGCCTAACAGTTTTTGTAGACCGCGTGAAAGTTGAAGAATCTGAAAAGCAAAGGCTTATGGATTCACTAGAACAAGCGTATGAGTTTGGAAAAGGGGTTCTTTCCATTTTTACTATTTCAGATCCGTCTCATTCTGTTCTGAAATTCAGTCATCATTATCATTGCCCAGATTGCGATATTTATTATCAAGATTTAACCCCCAACCTTTTTTCATTTAATCATCCTTTGGGGGCTTGTCCGACATGCCGTGGATTTGGACGAATGATTGATATTGATTTAGATTTGATTATCCCAGATAAAAATAAAAGTTTGGAGAAAGGAGCGATTCGTCCCTGGCAGACAGAATCCTATTTCGAAGCTCAAAAAGAACTTTTAAAATATGCCCGAGAAAAAAATATTCCAATAAATGTTCCTTTCCAGGAGTTACCCGATTGGGCTAAGACCTGGGTTGTTCAAGGAGAAGGTGAGTGGTATGGCATTCGCGGATTTTTTGAATGGCTTAACACCAAAGCTTACAAAATGCATATTCGCGTTTTGCTCTCTAAATATCGCAGTTATGTGCTTTGTTCAGATTGTAAAGGGACTCGTTTCAAACCAGATACTCTTTTAGTTAAGCTGGCTGATAAAACAATTTGCGAAGTTTATGCCATGAATGTAGAAGAGGCCTTAAATTTCTTTGAAAAGATTGATTTCCCATCTGGGGCCGACCGAAAAGTAGCGGAGATTCTTTTGCAAGAAGTGAAATCCAGGTTAGGTTATTTAAAAGATGTGGGATTGAGTTATTTGACTTTGGATAGACCTTCCAAAACTCTTTCTGGGGGTGAAGTTGAAAGAGTGAATTTAACGACTGCCATTGGAACAAATCTGGTGAATACTCTTTTTATCTTAGATGAACCCAGCATTGGCTTACATCCAAGAGATAATGCTCGCCTTATCAAAATTCTTCATCGCCTCAAAAAAAATCAGAATACGATTGTTTTGGTTGAACATGATTTAGATATTATTCGCTATTCAGATCATATTATTGACTTGGGTCCTGGTGCGGGGGAGGCCGGGGGACAAATCATATTTGAGGGAAAAGTTGAGGCTTTGACGGGGCATCCTCGTTCTCTCACCGGGAGATATTTGAGTGGGAGTTTAGAAATTCCTATTCCTAAAGTACGTCGAAAATCTTCACGTTATCGATCTATTTATGTTCGTAAGGCTTCACAGAATAATTTGAAAGATATTGATGTGGTGATTCCTCTTAACAATATTGTTTGTGTAACGGGGGTCTCTGGCTCAGGAAAGAGTACTTTAGTCGAGGAAGTCTTGTATCGAGGCCTTAAAAAGTTAAAAGGTGAATTTGTTGGGGTACCAGGAGTCTGCTCTGAAATTGTAGGTGCCAATAATGTAGATGAAGTTATTTTAGTGGATCAAGACCCCATTGGGAAAACACCCCGATCTAATGCTGCAACCTATATGAAGATTTTTGATGAAATTCGAAATCTTTTTTCTCAAACCTCTTTATCAAAGATTCGTCATTTCCAACCAAGTGTTTTTTCTTTTAATGTCGCGGGGGGGCGTTGCGACGCTTGTGAAGGGGATGGATGTGAAAAAATAGAAATGCAATTTCTTTCAGATGTGTATGTGAAATGTTCGGAGTGTGAAGGGAAGCGCTATCGAAAAGAAATCCTAGAAATTAAATATCAGGATAAAAATATTTCAGAAGTTTTAGGTTTAACCATTACACAGGCCATGAGTTTTTTTACCAATCATGAAAAAATTTTAAAACCTTTAAGAATTTTGGAGGAAATTGGATTAGGGTATTTGCGTTTGGGACAATCTCTGAACACTTTATCAGGTGGAGAATCCCAAAGACTTAAACTCGCTTATTTTATGGGAGTGTTTAAAAGAACGAATGCTTTATTTCTTTTCGATGAACCTACCACCGGACTTCATCCTGAAGATGTTCGAAAACTGATTAACACTTTTGAGCGTTTGATCGAAGAAGGACATTCCGTTTTGATCATTGAGCATCACTTAGATGTGATCAAGTCCGCTGATCATTGCATTGATCTAGGGCCTGAAGGAGGAGATGCAGGCGGACAAGTTGTTGCTGTGGGCACTCCAGAAGATATCGCCAAGAATCAATATTCGTATACAGGTCAATTTCTTAAAAGTGTTTTAAAACGCTCTCATGGGCCTTTACCCTATTTAAGTTCGACTCAAGAAATGGTATTGGACCATTCAATTCGTGTGAGAGGAGCACGTGAACATAATTTAAAAAATATAGATGTGGTTATTCCCAGAGATAAGATGGTGGTGATTACAGGGCTTTCAGGATCAGGAAAGTCGACATTGGCTTATGACATTATTTTTGCAGAAGGTCAGCGCCGATATATTGAAAGTTTGTCTTCTTATGCGCGTCAATTTATGACACAGCTTTCAAGACCTGATATTGATTGGGTAGAAGGTATCCCTCCTACCGTGGCGATCGAACAGCGTTTAAGTCAAGGAGGAGCACGCTCTACTGTAGCAACCGTGACGGAAATTTATCATTTCTTAAGGCTTCTTTATTCAAAAGTGGGTGTTCAACATTGTCATCAATGTCATCAAACGATCACTTCTCAAACAGCCAGGCAAATTTACGACCGTATTCTGGAACGTTATCAGGGACAAACCGTTCGGTTTCTCTCTCCCATGATTCGTGGGAAAAAGGGATATCACAAAGATATCTTTGAAAAGTTAAGAAAACAGAAAATTTCAAAAGCCCGTATTGATGGACGTATTCGTGCAATTACGCCTACGCCTGCTTTGGTTCGATTTAGTGAACATAATATTGATGCGGTTTTAGCTGAATTCAAAGTCAGTAAAAAAGAGTCTCAACTCTTAAAAGAAACAATTGATCAGGCATTACATTTTGGGAAAAACTCTTTTTTCTTGAACGCCGCTGGAAAATTGGATGAGCTGTATAGTCTGAAACTTTATTGTCCTCGCTGTGAAATCAGTTTTGAAGAATTAGATCCTAAACTTTTTTCTTTTAACAGTCGGCAGGGGTCTTGTGCAACTTGTCATGGTTTGGGTTTTATTTTTAAGGGTGATTTGCCTGAAGGCGAAGATCCAGAATTAGATCTTGAAGAAGTAAAGAAGAAAATATGTCCTGATTGTCTGGGAAAGCGCTTAAAATCAAGCGTGTTGGGTGTTTGGGTGAATAAGAAATCCATTGCTCAAGTTACAGAAATGACATGTCGAGAGGCTTATCAATATTTTAAACGATTAAAATTTCAAGAACGCGAAGCTCAGATTTCAGAAAATATTTTAAAAGAACTTCTTCGGCGCCTGGAGTTTTTAAATGAAGTGGGTCTTGCTTATTTAACTTTAGATCGTCCGGTACAAACCCTTTCAGGGGGTGAATCTCAAAGAGTGCGTTTGGCTGCGCAATTGGGTTCTTATTTGCAAGGAGTCTGTTATATTTTGGACGAACCAACCATTGGTCTTCATGTTCGAGATCATCACAAGTTATTAGAAACGCTCTGTAAATTGAAAGATAGAGGCAATAGTATCTTGATAGTTGAGCATGATGAACAGACAATTTTAGAAGCAGATCATGTGATTGATTTGGGCCCTGGTGCTGGAAAAAACGGAGGTCGCGTGATTGCTCAAGGAAGTCCCAAGGAGTTGATGGAATCAGATCAATCGATCACGGGAAAATATTTAAAAGAGTTTTTTGAACCCAAAACATTTTCAACCCGTTCATTGAAATCTGTTTCTTTTCTCACGATTCGAGGTGCTAAAGAACACAATCTTAAAAATATAATTGTCAAAATTCCTTTGGGGAGACTTATCTGCGTGACGGGGGTATCTGGATCTGGGAAAAGTACGTTGATTAGAGATATTCTTTATCGAGGTTTGAGGAAAATAAAATATGAAGGAGAGCAAGGGATTGTAGGTGTGCATGATGAAATTTTTGGGCATGAGCCTATTGAACGTGTGATTGAAGTGGATCAATCTCCTATCGGTAAAACTCCGCGTTCCATTCCTTCAACCTATGTAGGTTTTTATCCGGATTTAAGAGATCTTTTTGTGATGATGCCTGAGGCTAAAGTGAGAGGCTATAATGCCAGTCGTTTCTCTTTTAATTTGGAAGGAGGTCGTTGTGATAAATGTAAAGGTCAAGGTCGTATCAAAATAGAAATGAGTTTTTTGCCTGAAGTTTATGTGTTGTGTGATGAATGTCATGGAGCTCGGTTTAACCAAGAAACTTTAGAAGTTACTTTCAAAGG